>CAZZIT010000152.1:0-3853 GCA_964654365.1 uncultured archaeon | reverse complement strand
GATTGTTGCGTGCCTTCTTCGAGAGGCAGATCTATATCTGCTGGATGAACCGACCGCTCACTTGGATGTCGAGCAGAGGGGCGAGGTCGCACGGCTGATAAGGAGATTTGCGCTAAACAACTCAAAGAGTGTCCTCGTGGTCGATCACGACATATACTTCATCGACATGGTGAGCGACAGGCTTATGCTATTCGAGGGAATCCCGGGTGTTGAGGGGTTCGCGAGGAGCGCGAAGGGAATGCGGGAGGGAATGAACGCATTCCTTTCAAAGCTTGGAATAACCTTCAGAAGGGATGAGGACACGAAAAGGCCGAGAGTGAACAAACCAGATTCGAGACTTGACAGAGAGCAGAAGGCAGTGGGGGAGTATTACTATTACATTTGACTACGGCTTCTGGAAATCCGTGTAGTACGCATCGATCTCGTCGTATCGCCCGAGAAGCTTTGCAACCTCAACGGCTATGATGTGCGAGCATGGCTCCTTTCCCTTCAGCTTGAGCTGGAAATCTGGGCAAGAGCAGAAGAATTCGTCAACTATGTATTCATTCCTCCCAACAACGACAAAGAAGTCCCTGTACTTCTTTACCCTGTTCTGCTGAAGGTAAAAGAATGCCTTCTCCCCCCTTTTCCCGTAGTTCATGAAAAGAGCCTTGTATAATTCGTAGCCAAGACCTTTCTTCGATGCTTCGATGACCTCATTCGCCATCTTCATCTTCCATTTCTTCGCCCGCGTCGATCTTTGAGAGCTCAACAACCATGCTTATCGCATCTATTCCATCGAGCCAGCTCAGGACAACGGATTCTTCGGGTAAATTCATTTCAGGAAGCTTTTCACCCTTTATGACTCTAACGCCTGCTCTTGCTATGGCATCCAGAGCCTGATCAAGCTTTCCGCTTCGCTCACTCTCGAGAGCCTCCTTTATAAGCTCCCGAATGCTCTTCTTGCTGCTCTTTCCCTCGAGATAATACCTGAAGGATTCGACTATGGCCTTCATAGCTTCGGCTGTTAGAATGAAAACGTCAGTTTTAAGCTCGGAGTTGAATTTGTAATCCTTGCTGAAAAAGGATGAAATCCTTTCCAGCTCCTTTAAGGCCTCAGCCTTTTTCAGCTCACGGGCCTTTACAGAATTTAAGATGCTGAAGCATGCGATGATCGCGTCTTCAAGCATCTGCTCGAAAACGGCTAAGGAGTTCGGATCCTCTTCGCTAATCTCACTTTCCTCGATCCTCTTCATCCAGTTCTGAAATCTTGACTCTGGATAGAAGTCCATAGCCGCCTATTTCTCGAGAAAATATAAGGGTTTCTACTTCGCGTCCTCCACGCCCTTTTCTGTGATCTTGAAGATTACCTCTGTCTCGGGGAGGTGCGGGGAGTCGACAAGCCTGGCGATTCTCATTTCTCCCTTGCTCTTTTTCAGATAAACCCTGTAAGTAGCGGTATGGGCCACGATGTGCCCTCCAACAGGTTTCGTGGGATCTCCGAACATTATGTCAGGACGGGCCATGACCTGGTTTGTTACCACAACTGCAGCGTTGAAAAGCTCCCCGAACTTCATCAGGTCGTGCATATGCCTGTTAAGCTTTTGCTGCCTGTCGGCAAGCGTTCCTCTGCCCACGTATTCGGCCCTGAAATGCGATGTGAGGGAGTCGACGATGAGAAGTCTGACCTGTTTCCCCTCCTTCTTAAGCCTTTCTGCGAGCTCCTTTGCGTTATCAACTAAGAGCATCTGGTGATTCGAGTTGTAAGCCTGGGCTACGAAGATGTTCTTCAGCACTTCGTTGGGGTCGAGCTTCTTTGCTGCTGCCATCTGTACTATTCTCTCTGGTCTAAAAGTGTTCTCGGTGTCGATAACGATTGCACAACCATCCAAACCCCCCTTCTCTTCAGGAAGCTGAACGTTAACAGCGAGCTGGTGGCAAAGCTGTGTTTTTCCGCTTCCAAACTCACCAAAAAGCTCTGTTATCGCCTGAGTCTCAATTCCCCCTCCAAAAAGATTGTCGAGATCCTTGCTCCCCGTCGTGATTTTTTTCACGTTTTTCCTTTTTTCGAGCACCCTGTCCCCGCTCTCAAAGCCCCCGATGCTTGCCATTTTCCTCGCGTGCATTATGATCTTCTGGGCGTTAGATTCGCTTATTCCACCAATTGCTGCCAGTTCTGCTGGAGATGCAATTGCTATCGACTCTATACTTGTAAAACCGGCTTCTCTGAGTTTTCTCGCAGTTTCAGGGCCCACTCCTGGAATCTCTTCGAGATCCACAAACTCCTCCGTCATCAGCGCTGATCCTTCACAAAAAAGTTAAACTTTTTGCTCGCATGTTTTGTATTGAAAGAGAAATTATTGAAGCCCTTACCTCTTCACCCTGTCAAAGAAAGGATTCTTGCCCTCAACTGCAATCGGGATCGCGAAGGCTATGTCGCTTTCGGTCATTCCGAGCCTCTTCGCGGCTAAACCGATCCTGTACATGATCCTTGTGTCCACTCCAAGGATGGCGGAGAGCTTGGCTGCGGATCCGAGAGCTATCCCGAGGTCCACAAGCTTAAATGCACAGTTCGGGCCTCTGAACTTCACCTCTTCCCTTTTCGCATTTTCGAGATCGGAGCAGCTTTTGAAACCGCATGCTCCGCAGTTCAGTCCAAGCGATTTTCCTCCCTTAAGTCCGATTAAAACTATCCCCTTAGCTTTTCTAACGCTTTCGGCATCTCTCAGAAAATCCCTGTCCTCTTCAGCGAACTCCTCCATTTTTCTCGCAATTTTCTCGATTTCTTCTCCACCGATGTAGAGGATTTCGAGGTCGTCGATGCCCTTCGACTTCGGAGCTGTTCTTGCAGATTCTGCCATGAGATAAGCTGCGATCCTTACGGCTTCTTCCGCAAAATCCCTCTCGTTCTGAACCATGGAGAAATGTCGCTGAAGGGGGATTTAACTGCTTCGCAGCCTTGGTCAGATTCTGTAGCCCGGGGTAATCCTGACCAGACTTCCGAACCATTCGGACTTCATCAATTCCCGAAGCCGATCTATCGCCTCATTACGTCTATTCACCAGAGAGTAGCATTCATACGTTTCCCAGGTCAGGTGGAAAAACCTCAGACCGTATTTCTCCGCCAAGTAACGAAGCACGGCTCCAGCATCAAAATTTTTCTCGTAGATCTGCCTGGCAACCTCTTCGTGTGTGAAAAACTCGGTTTCAAAACCAGATACCATATCCGAACCTGTCCTCAGCTTTTCAGCATACATCGAGAGAACGTGATCGAAGTAAAGCCTCGTTCCCGAACCCCTCAAAATGCTCGCAATCCTCGCATCAACTACTTTTTCTCCTCTGAACTCGATAAAAGCCTCGTAGCATGCCGCGATTTCTTCCATAAAGGAATTCACCGTCCAGCTTAAAATCGTTATCCGTTTTTTGATAACGAAATATTTTTTATCGAATTGGAGCAGAAGAGCTGTGAAGTCCGCAAAAATTCTCGCGATCGCAATCCTGATATTGGCGGTAATAGCCCTAAAGCCCAATTTTCAAAATGGAGAACGAGAAAAGCTTGTGATATACCATGCAGGTTCTCTCAGCATTCCGATTGCCGAACTTGGCGGTGAATTTAAAAAGATTCGCGGTATTGAAATTCAGGCTGAAGCGAGCGGGAGTCTGGAAGCCATAAGGAAGGTCACGGACCTCGGCAAAAGGGCGGACATCATAGCCGTCGCAGACTACACTCTGTGCGAGAAAATGTTGATGCCAGAATACGCAGAATTCTGCGTATTATTTGCGAGGAACGAGATCGTTCTGGCTTTCTCAAAAGGAAGCAAATACAGGGAGGAAGTAAATGGCTCAAATTGGTTCGAGATATTGAAGAGAGACG
>CAZZIT010000151.1:0-8971 GCA_964654365.1 uncultured archaeon | reverse complement strand
ACCGCCAATGACCAGAATTTTTTTCGCCTTTCTACAGCTATTAAGCGGCACATGGACGAGCATCTCGTGGTAAAAACATTCATCGAACTCTGTGAGCTGGATCTTGCCGTCTATAACGAGCATTTTTCCGAATCTCTCGGTCTCATAGACCTCTATCCTCTGGATCCCCTCAGCCTCCGCTATCTTTCCCTTAACAGATATCATCAGCCCTGAACAATCGTATCTCTCGACGAACCATTCCATGAAAAGAGTCCGAGAAGTATATATAACAAGTTTGCCTTCTCTTATCCGTGATTTATCTTGGTGGAGAGGCGGAGGTAAGGATAGGGGATATCGTTGTAAAGAAGAGAAAACCAAAGCGCTACAGGCTGAAGGAAATCGATGAAATGCTCAGAATAAAACGGACAAGAGCCGAGGCGAAGCTCATATCAATGGCGAGGCGCATCGGGGTGCCGACCCCAATCATATTAGACGTTGAGGAGGACACGATAGTGATGGAGAGAATCTACGGGGTTCCAGTAAAGGACTGCATGAGCGAAGATATCAGCAGGGAAATCGGAAGGCTTGTCGCGAAACTGCACTCGGCCAACATAATCCATGGCGACATAACGCCGATGAATTTGATCCGCAGCAACGGAAAGATCTACTTTGTCGATTTTGGGCTCGCATTCATTGACAGCAGAATCGAGGCTAAGGGAGTCGACGTGCACGTTTACTTCGAGGCAGTTAAGGCTGGATTTGAAAACTGGGAGAGTTTGAGAGAGGCGTTCGTTCAGGGTTACCTCGAATCCGGGAGCGAGGAAGTCATAAGAAGGGCAAGGGAAATTGAGGAGAGGGGCAGATACGTAGATAGAAGCTGAAATGAAGGTCAAATAATCCTTTTTGCACTTTCTAAGTACTCCTTTATTCCCTCTATTGCCTCTGCGAGTGTCTTCCTGTTATCGTAGTTCGAAACGATGCTCTCGAGTTCATCTCTGCTGTGATCCCGCAATACCCTTGCAAATTCCACCATTTTCGGAATAGCCCTAGTTACGTTGTCCACAATCGTAACGTCTGCCATTCTCGCAGTTCTTGAGAGTGGATTCAGGTCTATCGCTATGACCTTCTTTCCATGCCTTTTCAGTATCTCGCACCTGTCTCCATCTTCTAAGGGGACGAGAACGACATCCGCGATGAATATTCCCCTCCGGTCAACGATTCTCCTCGCGGAGCTCAAACCCTCAAGCTCGGCATCCCCCGCACAAAGGGCTGAGACGCCGAATTTCAGCAGATGGTCGGCAATCCTGTTCACCCTTTCCCTGCTGTAGTGAAAGACGTTCACTTCGACTCGTGCATTCACGATCTCTGCGAGTTCTCCGATCTCCTTTGGTACGAGAACGGCCGTATTTCCATTTACACTGATCACAGGATTTTTTGCAAGCAGCATCATCGCCACAGCCACCTTCTCAGCCTTCAGGGCAAATTCTCTCGTTCTCTCCCCGAGGATGTAGTCAAAAGCCTCGCCCCTGCCGTGGGCTATTAACCCCTCTAAGGCTGTGATCCCCTCTCTCACTCCTTCGACGAGCTTTTCCCTTGTCACGAGGGAATCATACCTTGGGTGATCCTTCGGAATCATATCTACCCTCGAGAAATTCACCGAGCTCCTTTAAAGAGTTAAAAACGTAGTCAGCGTGGATTTTAAAGCTTTCTATCATCTCCCTGTTCCTTTCGTGCACGATAAGAGCAGTTTTAACTCCAGCACCCTTCCCAGACATGAGGTCGAACAGATAGTCGCCAACAACCAGTGCGGAGCTCGGTTCAACGTTAAACTTTTTTAGAATCATTCTTATCGGCTCTGGCGAAGGTTTAGGATTTGCATCCTCCCTGCTCACGACGAAGTCGAACTCAAGTCCAAACTTCTTTGAGATTATCTCCACGCTTTTTCTGCTGTTCCTCGTCACGACTCCGTAAATGATTTTTCTCTCTCTGAGAAATTGAAGTAATTTCTCGGCGTAAAACGCAAGCCTTGCATTTTCTGCACTTCTTAGCTCGTAGCTTTCGAGAATTTCCAGCATCTTCCTCCTCTTAAACTCGTCTTTCTCCGATAAAATGCTTTCCAGCACGAATCTATCTCCGATCCCTAAAACTGCCCTTATTTCTTCGAAGGGTATGTTAAATTCGACCAAGGTGCCATCGAGGTCAAAAGCTATAAGTTTGAACATACTCCCTGAACCTCCTTGCTTCCTGTCTTGGATTATCTGCCTCGTAAATGCTCCTGCCAACTATTATTCCATCTGCATACCTGAGAGACTCCAAACTGCCGCCCTGAGCTCCAACGCCAGGGCAGAGAATTCGCATCTCGCCGGCAGTTTCTCTTATCGCCCTTAGCCTTTCGAGCCTCGTGGCTGGAGCGATGAGGCCATGACATCCGATCTCCTTCGCTTTTTTGGCGATCTCAAGCGAGAACTTACTCATGAACTCCTCGCCGCCCGGGCTGCTGAGCTCGGTCACTACGTAAACTTCGCCGTTAAAACGTTTTGCTACGTTCACAACCGATTTCAAGGAGTCGCTCCCCACGAAACCGTGAGCTATAACTGCCTCTGCGTCGTTACGGAAGGCTAAATCTGCGATCTTCGAGCTAACGTGCGGAACATCCGCGATTTTTAAATCTGCAATTACTGGCTTCATTTCTGAGAGCTCTGACATGATTCTTATGCCTGAGGACAGTATAAGCGGATAGTTTACCTTGAACCTGTCAACGAGATCGCAGACCTCTTCGGCTATCCTCAGCGAAATTCTTCTCTCCTCTACATCTAGGGCCAGAATCAGCTCCTTCACGAATTCAGTTCTTTCGGTCGAAAATAAATGTTTTCCAAAAACGATTTTTAGCAAAGCGATGATTCAATGTATGGATTTAACTTCGCTGTATCACAGGCTTGGAAAGAACTCCTGGAAAATTCTGGATGCCATTTTCAGGAATCTCTGGAATTACAAATACGTGCCCCTGAACGTAATCAGCAATTTTTCAAGGGTTAATGAGGAAAAGACGAGAAGGATTCTAAAATCTCTTGGTGATGACGGAATTGTCATAAACAAGCAGACGGAGTATGAAGGGGCAACGCTAACCTTTTCAGGACTTAGCCTATACTCGCTGCACCTCCTCGTCGAAAGCGGGCATGTTAAGGCGATCGGAAAGAAGATGGGGGAAGGTAAAGAAAGTTTAGTCTACAACTGCATCTCCAAACAGGGAGAAGCTGTTATAAAGTTCCATAGACTCGGATACCAGAGCTTCAAGAAGGTGGTCGAGAAAAGGGATTATGGGAACCTCAATTTTTTAGTCCTTTCAATAAGATCAGCAAAAAGAGAGTTCAGCGCACTTAAAAAGCTCCACGGATTGGCCGTGCCCGAAGCTTATTCATGGGAGGGAAATGCCGTCCTCATGCAGTTGATCGACGCCGATGAAATGGTCAAGGTAAAGCTCAGGAATCCTGAAGATGTTTTTGAAGCAATTATAGACGAAGTGGCGAAGTTCTATCGTAGAGGGGTAATCCATGGTGATCTTAGCCCTTTCAACATTCTCGTCAGCGAAGAGGGTTTCTGGATCATCGACTTCCCGCAGAGCCTTGAGGTTGGCGAGGATAACTGGATGGAGATACTGCGCCGGGATCTTGAGAATCTGCTGAAGTATTTCGGCAGAGCTTACGGCATAGAAAGAGATATGAATTTTGTGCTAAGAAGGATAATCGGTGATAGTGGGAGTTGACATCTTAGGCCACAGAAAATTTGCCCTTGTAGCGATTGAGGGCGAGGAGGAACTGAAGAGTATAGTATCCAAAAACAAGCTTTTTAGGGCTATAAGAGAGCTGAAGCCCGAAATAGTTGCAATCGACAGCATAAGCGAGCTCTTCAAATCGAAGGAGGAAGTGATCGAATTTCTGAAGAACACGAACACGAGACTGGTTCAGGTGGCTGTCGACAGCCCATTGCCCGCTCTCGCCAGAAGGTTTGGTATAAAAATGAATCCCCGGGATCCATTTGACGAGGCGAGGGCATGTGCGTATCTAGCCAGCTTCGATATTGGCTACGAAGTTTCGGTATTTACGGACAAAACCCAGATAGTCGTTTCGAGAAACAGAAGCCTGGGAAAAGGAGGTTGGAGGCAGAAGAGGTACGGAAGAAAAGTTCATGATGCAGTTAGGAGCGTTTACAGGGAAATAAAGGCAATTCTAGACGATTTGGGCTTCGAATACAGCGAAAATTTCAGGAGTAGATTTGGCGGGATCTCCCGGGGTGAGATAATTGTCAACGCTCCAAGAGTGGATGTGCCAATTAGCAGTTTCAAGACGAAGGATGTTCAGGTGAAGGTCAGTTCTGTGCAGAAGGAGAGGATCGAACTAATTCCGCTTTCGAGGGCTAAGAGATACCTGATTGCCGGCATCGATCCGGGAACCACAACAGCAGTTGCTCTCATGGATCTGGCGGGAAATCTGATCTCCATCAGGAGCAAGAAGGACTGGAGCATCTCCGAAGTCATTGAGTTCATCACCGAACACGGAAAACCGGTTATAATAGCAACGGACAAGAAGAACCCGCCAGAGTTCGTTTCAAAGGTCAGGGCTTCATTCAACGCAGTTCTTCACTCACCAAAAGAGGACCTAAACGTGGAAAAGAAAAGAGATTTAACCTCGGAGTATAAAATTCTCAACGATCACGAGAGAGATGCACTCGCAGCCGCTATGGATGCCTTCAATTATTACAGGAGCAAATTCAGGAACATAGAGAAGAGAGTTCCAACGGGAGTGGATGCGGAGAGAGTTAAGGCTGAGATCGTCAGGGGCACCAGGCTTGATAGCATTTTTGAAGATAAAAAGGTCGAGAGAATCGAAAAGAAGGAGTCCTTAGACGTTGATCTGGCCTCCGCACTGGAGAAAAGGGACAGGAAGATCAGGGAGCTTTTAGAAGAGAACGAGATTTTGAGAAGGCAAATAAGGGAACTGAAAGAGGAAATCGACAGGCTTAGGACTAAAATAGCGAATCTTTCCAGCGAAGAGAAGGAGAAGATCCGCAAGGAGACCTATATAAGGAATCTCGAGTTCAGAATTTCTGAGCTCCTTTCAGAAATAAAGGATAAAGACTCCGAGATCTTGAAGCTCAAGGAGCAGATAGAAACGCTTAGAAAATTGAAATTCGGTGAACTGATTGGGTGGAAGGAAGTGAAGGTGCTGAGAAAGTTTTCGAAGGAAGAGGTCGAGCAGAATAGGGAAATTGGCGAGGGTGACATCGTTTTGATCCTTGATTCGAGTGGAGGAAGCGATAGCGTTGCAGAAATGCTTTGCAAGAGAAAGATAAGAGCAGTAATAACGTTTGGGGAAATGTCGCACCTCGCGAGAAATGTATTCGACTCATGTGGGATTCCAAGGATTGCAGCCGATGAGGTCGAGATCGTCGGGGGAGAAGGCTTTGCATATGTGAGCCCCAAAATTGAGGAAATTTACCGTAAGAAATTAGAAGAGCTCAGAAGGAAAAGAATTGAAAGCATAGAGAAGCTTTTCGAGGACTACAGGAGAATGCGGAGGCTATGAATCTGCTCTTCTCTTCCATGTTCTTCTACGAGTACTCGACCGACATGATTGCCAAGGCCTGCGAGATCGCGGGCTTTGATGGCGTGGAGTTCTGGGTAGAGACGCCGCACTTCTGGATCGATCGCTCGCTCGAGAAGCTAGATTGCTTCGCAGACTTAAAATTGGCGCTTCATGCTCCAGTGCTGGATCTGAATCCGGCGTCTGTTAACAACGATCTCTGTGAGCTCTCGCTGAAAGAAACGCTTTACACGATTTCCTTGGCGTCTAAAAGGAATGCGGAACTGGTGACAATACACGCGGGTAAAAGAAGCGCATACAGAGAGCCCGTATGGGCTGATTACAACTCCCTGCATAATTATCTCCGGATCTCATCGAGATTTGCAAAGCTTAAAGGCGTTATCCTTTCTCTTGAGAATTCAGAGCAGAGAGTGAACAACCTTTGCAGGACTCCCAAAGAAATCCGAGATTTCGCCGAGTTCTACGATCTCTCCATAACATTTGATATCAAGCATTCGCTCGACATCGCGGAAGAGTTTTACGATCTCGTCGGCAGGTTCAGGAACGTTCACGTGAGCAACTCGGATGAGCAAAACAGGCACGTGCAGGCAAGCAAGAGTGATAGAGTTGCAAAGGTGCTCAGAGATCTCTCGGAACTGGGTTATGACGGTCTGATCACAATCGAGCTCGACGATCTCGGCATTGGATACATCGACTTTGGAAAAAAAGTTGAAATTTTGAGAGAAGAGGGAAACTTCGTAAGAAAATTTTTCAGGAGGTAAATTTCTCTTTGACTTTAAAAGCCATTTTCTCGATCTCAACAGCCCAGAATACAACGGAAGCCATTCCAAGGGTTTTGAGCCATTCTTCAGCGCTCAAGGGCTCGAGAATAAGAACTGCGCTGTAGTTTGTTACGTAAAGCTGGAGGGCCAATGTAGCGAGTATTCCCAAAACTGCATACCTGTTCCTTAGCCCAACCTCGAAGAAGCTCTTTTCGACGTGCGGCGTCAGCAGATACCATATGCTGACCGCTATTATCCCGTTAACGGCTGAAGACATCTTTCCCGTGTCGAAGTGGAGGGTATAAGCTATTAAAACGCTGAGAACGGAAATGTATGCTATTCTGGAAATTATCCGCCTGTTAACGAGCTCTCCCCTCGTTGGTCTCAGCTTAAGCAGATCCTTTTCCATAGGCTCAATAACCAGCATCATTCCAAGCAGGCCTGCGGTGACCGTGTTGATCCAGAGTATGTGCAGCGGCAGCACAGGCATTGCAATTCCAAGAGCGAATGCGACGAGCACGATCAACCCCTGCCCTCCATTCGTCGGGAGCATCCATGAAATTATCCTCTGAATCTTTCTAAAGACGTTCCTGCCCTCTTCAATAGCCTTCACGATCGTCGAGAAGCGGTCGTCGAGCAAAACCATGTCGCTTGCCTCTTTTGCCACATCGCTTCCGCTACCCATCGCTATCCCGATTTCAGCCCTCTTCAGGGCTGGTGCATCGTTTACACCATCTCCTGTAACTGCAACAACCTCTCCATTTTCCTGCAATGCTTTAACGATTTCGAGCTTCTGATCCGGCGTAGTTCTTGCGAAAACATTGAATTTCCTAACAGTTTCTCTCAGATCTGCATTTTCAAGCTCTTTTCCCGTGATAACTTCTCCCTCGATCCCTGCATCCTGTGCTATCTTGCGTGCAGTCGCTGGATGGTCGCCGGTGACCATGATGACCCTAATTCCCGCACTCCTGCACTTTTCCACACTCTCTCTGCTGTCTTCTCTCAAAGGATCTATCAGGCACTGGTAGCCCAAGAACTCCAGATCCTTCAGTTCAAAACCCCTGAAATCGTCAACTTTCTTGAATGCAAAGGCTATCGTCCTCATCCCTTCTTTCGTGCACGTTTCAAAGAAGGTGTCCCTCACCATTCCGCCGATGACCTCCGGTGCGCCCTTCACCACTATGAAAATCCCCTCATCCGTTTTAGCTGAAACAGCCATGAACTTTCTCTTCGAATCAAACGGAATTTCGTCGAGGATCTCGTAATCCTTGGTGATCCCCGATTTTATAGCGATTTCCAGAAGGGCAACTTCCAGCGGATCTCCCCTGCAGTTTCCCGACTCGCAAACTGCGCGATTGCAGATGTATCCAGCTAAGACGATTTTCCTGAGGTCTTCTCCAAAAACTTTCTCATTTCCTCTGTAGAATCCGTCATCCCTGACCTCGTATTCTCCTTCAGGCGTAAGTATTCTGACCACTCTTAGCCTGTTCTTTGTCAGCGTCCCGGTTTTGTCTGTGCATATCGTTGTGACTCCCCCGAGGGTCTCTACGGCAGGTAGAGATTTCACGAGTGCATTCCTCTTTGCCATCTCCCTGACGCCGAATGCAAGGGCTAAGGTGATCGTCGCAGGCAGTATCTCGGGAATGACAGCGACTGCGAAGCTTATTGCGGAAAGAAATGAGTATGAGACATCGTAACCTCTGTAAAGTCCGATGGAAAATATCGCCGCAGAAATTAGTACGATGACAATGGAGAGCTGTTTTGCAAAAACTCGCATCCTTGCAAGCAAAGGCGTTTCAACGCCTTCCTCAAGGCTTTTTCCAATTTTACCCATCTCGGTGCTTTCGCCCGTCGCGACAACTACTGCCTTTCCCCATCCGGAAGTAACCACGGTGCCCGCGTAGAGCATGCACGTTCTTTCTGGGATGCTTGTGTCTTCAGGAACCTTTTTGCTGTTCTTCTCCACGGGAAAGGATTCACCCGTGAGCGTTGATTCGTCAACTGTTAGCTCCCTGCCCTCTATAATCCTCGCATCTGCCGGCACTTTCATTCCAGCTTCTACAACGATGATGTCACCGGGGACGATGAGTTTCGAGTCTATTTCGACCAGACTTCCCTCCGAGATAACGAGGGCTTTTGGTATCAGAAATTTCCTCAATTCCTTCATTATGCTTTCCGCCTTCCATTCCTGCAAAAAACCGACTAAAGCACTGAGGATTACTATTGCGAACACTATTATGGCCTCGAGATGATGGTTTAAGTAGCCCAGAATCAGAATTGAGGCTATCAGCACAAGCACGAGAGGGTTGCTGAACTGCTTGAGGAAAACGGTCAGGGGCTTCTTTTCCCTGACCCTTATTTCGTTGAAACCATAAATTTTAAGCCTGGATTCCCTCTCGCTCGGACTTAATCCCCTCAGGTCTGTTTTCAATTCCCTTAAAACGTCGCTGACTTCCAAAGCCCAGAACTTCATACTTCGATTCAATTTGCTTGCCTTATTTAAGTTTTTTTTATCTCGCAGTTGTCTCTGTAATTCTCCTCAAAGATCCCCTGAAGCTCTCCACTGCACACTTTGCAGTCCTCGCGCTTTCGAATGCTGAACTCGAAGAAGCTCATCGTGTCTGCAGAAAG
>CAZZIT010000150.1:0-4822 GCA_964654365.1 uncultured archaeon | reverse complement strand
GGGAAAGGAGAGAGTTTTGAGCGATGAGGAGATAGTTAAACTCGTCGATCTTGGAGAAGTGATAGAGGAACACTACGGTAAACCTCAGGATGTTGAGTGGGCCATAGAGGGAGGGGAGATCTACATAGTGCAGTCGAGGCCGATAACGACGATAAAAGAAGCTGGTGAAGAAAAGGCAGAGCTTGGAGAGGTGGGCAAAATTTTGCTGAAAGGACTTGGAGCGTCTCCAGGGATTGCTGTCGGTGAAGTGAAGATTGTGGGCAGCGAAAGGGAGATATCAAAGGTTAAGGAGGGCGATGTGCTTGTAGCTGTGATGACAACCCCAGACATGGTTCCAGCGATGAAAAAGGCCTCAGCGATAGTAACCGACGAGGGAGGGTTGACTTGTCATGCTGCGATAGTTTCGAGAGAGCTCGGCGTTCCAGCGGTGGTAGGAACAAAGAACGCCACAAAAGTGCTGAAGGATGGAATGCTCGTAACTGTGGATGGAGAAAAAGGAATAGTGTATCTGGGAAGGCTGGAAGTGGCGAAAAAGGAGGATTCAAAGCCCGTTTCTGTTTCAGCTCCAATAATAACTGCCACGGAGGTAAAGGTAAACATCTCCCTGCCGGATGCTGCTGAAAAGGTTGCAAAAGAGACGAACGCTGACGGTGTTGGCCTCTTCAGGATTGAGCACATGATCCTCTCGCTCGAGAAGCATCCAATGAAGTTCATAAAGGATGGGGAGATAGACAGGTACATCGAGCTGATCTACGGCGAGATGAAAAAGGTTGTGAAAGCATTCTATCCGAAGCCGGTATGGATCAGAACGATCGACGCTCCAACGGACGAGTTCAGGGCCATGAAGGGCGGCGAGGATGAGCCAATAGAAGCGAATCCAATGCTTGGCTTCAGAGGGATTCGAAGAGATCTTGCCGAGGAAATGCACCTGAGAGCAGAAATGAGGGCGATTAAAAGGCTCATAGAGGAGGGATATACCAACATCGGCATAATGCTTCCTCTGATCGTCAGCCCCGAGGAGATAAGGAGGGCAAAAAGGATCGCAATAGAGGAAGGTGTTCCGCTGGACAGGATCGACTTCGGTATAATGGTGGAGACACCCGCAGCCGCGCTCATAATTGAGGATCTGATCAAAGAGGGAATCGACTTCATCAGCCTTGGAACAAATGATCTGACGCAGTACACACTTGCGGTTGACAGGAACAACGAGAACGTTGCCTATCTCTACGATGAGACGCATCCGGCGGTCATGAAGCTGATCGAGAGAACGATTAGGATCTGCAAGGAGCATGGCGTGAAAACCTCAATCTGCGGGCAGGCGGGAAGCTATCCGCATGTTGTGGAGAAACTCGTTGAGATGGGAATCGACAGCGTCTCTGCCAACCCTGACATGGTGCACAAAATCAGGGAAGTCGTCGCAAGGGCGGAGCGGAAGATAATACTGGAAAAGCTCAGGAAGCTTCAGTAATCACATTTTTTATATAAAAAGCTACTAAGTATAGTGCAGAGGCTATAAAGGCTGCAAGGGCACTCGCGGAGATGGGAAGGAGAATAGAAGCCAGAATTCCAATTATCAAAGATGCGAATGCAACTGCAAAGGTAAGGATTAGACTCTGCTCGACGCTCTTCGAAAACTCTTTTGCAATCGCAGCTGGGGCAACGAAGATCGAGTAGGCGAGAATCGCTCCAACTGCCCTCATTGCAGAAACGACTGAAATCGCAATGATCGCAACGAGGACCGCATCTATGATCCTTGAGTTTATTCCTGAAGCCTCCGCCCCTTCCGGATCGAAGAGTAGGAAGATTATTTTCTCGTAGAGCAGGCCAAAGAGCAATACTGCAATCGTGGCTGAGAAGGTGAGATAAACCAGATCCTGCGTTGTTACCAGAAAAATCTCGCCAAATAGGAAGCTCCAGACCTTTGCGGACTGTCCACGGATCATCGAAATGAATATTACGGCGAGTGCCATGGACAGGGCGAAGGAGATCGCTATTCCCGTGTCGATGTCGCTGAACTTCGAGACAATGGAGGCGAGGATAGCGAAGGCGATCGCAATGGCGACGGCCAAGGCAAAGTAGTCCAGTTCCAGCCCGAAGGAAGAGAGAAGTAGAGAAAGCGCAACCCCCGCCAATGCCGAATGAGCCACGCCTGCGACGAGGAATGAAGCCCTTCTAAAGACAGCCAAGTTTCCCGAAATTGACACGAGCAAGGAGATCAGGAAGACTGAAAGAAGAATTCTATCCATGGTGATCACCGTATAGCGGATGAACAAAACCCTCATCGCATGTTATGAGCGGAATTTCTGTCCTGTAAAGCTTGAGCATGTTCTCCTTTGTGAATACATCCTTCGGACTCCCAATTGCGATCATTTCTCTGTTAAGAAGGATTACCTTGTCCAAAGCATGAAGAACCGGGTTTACGTTATGCAGGACAACGATCTTTGTTGCTTCAATGCTCTCAAGAATTTCCACGATCTTCTCTTGGCTCACGAGATCTACGCCGTTGAAGGGCTCGTCTAGGAGGAGAAGCCGCGGCCTCTTCATCAGTGCTCTCGCGATCAGCACTCTCTGCTGGTAACCTCCGCTAAGCTCTCTGAAAAGAGAGTTCATTTTATCCGCGATCTTCAGCTCTTCAAGGATAGTCCAATCTATCTCCCTTGACTGCATCATGAGCACTTTTTCAACTGTTAACGGGAGATCCAAGGAGAGGGAACTTCTCTGGGGTACGTAAGAGATTTTTTTGAGCACACTTCGATCTCTCCTTGGGTCGCATCCCAGAACCTGCAGTTCGCCTTCCGCCTTCAGGATGCCGAGAATGCATTTCAGCAATGTCGTCTTTCCCGCCCCGTTGGGACCGAGAATCGCAACGAATTCGTCTTCGACTATCTCGAAGCTAAGATTTTGGAGTGCAACCCGCTTTCCGTAAGAAAAGCTCAGATTCTTCGCTTTGACTGCCATAGAACCACTAAAGCCACGGATTCGACTAAAACCACAAGGGACAGCAAGTAAAGAAGCCATTCGTTCTCAGATTCTGAGAGGAGGGGATTTGCGAGACTTACGGCGTTTGCGATCAGCATAGTCTCAAAATTGAGGTTTGAAACGACCTTCACCTTCGCAATTCCGCATTTGCTCTCTTTGGCGATTTGTTTGGCTATCTCCTCAACCTTGGTCCCTTCCTGGTACTCCGCTATGACCAGAACGCAATTCCTTAACCGATCTATTCCCTTGAGCTCCTCGGCGCTCGGGGTGACTTCCTCAGGGAAGGCGAGCGAGACCTTAAGGCCAAGTGCAGAAATCGCGTACGCTGCATGCGGATCCATGGCAACAAAGCTGTAATCCTTAACATCAGATACGATCTTTCTGGCATCCTTTTCAGCAAGCTCGATCGCCTTTTTGAAGTTCCTGTAGTTTTTCTCGAACTCTCCGGCCCTTTCAGGGTGTATTTCGGCGAGCCTGTTCTTAAGGGCCAAGGCGATGTTCAGGGCATTCTTAGGCAAAAGCCAGTATGCGTGCGGATTATCTCCAATTCCCGGAAATTCCTGCAGGGTGGCGTTGTAATCCTCGAAATCCAGACACTTCTCGCCACAGACTTGCCTGATTTTCGATTCAAACTCGATTAGCTTGGAGTTTGCAAGCAGAACAACCTCCGCATCCTCAATCTTCTTCAGCTCCTGATAGCTGATTGAAGCGTAGTGCGGATCAACCTGAGAACCTATAAGGCTCTCGGCGTCTTCGCCCGAGATTCTCTCTGCTATGCCCTCCAGCTCCGGTATTGAAACAAGTATCCTTGCGTCTGCGGCTGAAATCAAGAGAATCAGAATAACGGTATAGGCTTTCCGCATGGACATCGCTCCCTTTTTCCGTATCTCTCCTCAATAATCCTTTCAAGGCCAACTCCAAGGGCAAAGTCTATTTTTGAAGCCTCCTCGCAGATTTCCGATTTATCCATCCCCAGATCTTCAAGAAGGCATTCTAAAAGTCTGTGCCTTCTCAATATCCTTTTACCCTCCTTTAAACCGAGCTCAGAGAATATGAATCCCTTTTTTTCGACGTAGAACCCGTAGCCCTGCTCTGATAATCTAAATAGAATTTTTTGGGCCGTGGACTTCGGTATTTCGAGCTCCTCTGCAAGGTAACTCGGGCCGATCACGTAGTTTCCGCTTTCATGTGCTTTGAACAATGTTCGGATTATGAACTCCGTATCCATAATGGACAGTTGTGAGATGACGTAAAAGGCTTTCCATTGACCCAAAAAATAAAAATATTAGTTCATTTTCGCATCCTCATCCCAGCATAGAAGACCAGAACAGCAAGTATAACGATCAGCAGGGCAACCAAAGGAGTCGTGGAGACCTCTATCTTTGACTGTTGTTGCTCGGAAATTTCCATCCTGTAGCCAGAAACTTCTTCAGCTCCCGTATGAGAAGGTACAGCGGTTTGCTCAAATCCAAATCCAACGCTCTGATTCGTTTCCTCTCCTGCCGTTTTTTGTGTCTGAATCACTTTGCCACTCTCCCCCGACTTGACTATCGGTGCCTTTTTACCGCCATCTTCTCTTGGTAAACCGCCTTCGCCCTCTTTGCTTTCTCTCTGTTCGATCGAGCTAAGAATTCCGGCGGCATAGTTGAGCAGATCAAGGTTCCCGCAAGTGTGGTGGCAGCAGGTGAATCCGTATTCCTTTTGAAGCCTCTGCAGTTCTTTTGCAAGCTCGATTTTTACTTCTTCAGGAGCATCCCAGTGATCTTTCCTTATCGCTTCGAGCATCCTTGCGACGATTGACTGCAGTGCGTAAGGATTGCTCTTCTCGAAGAACTCTCTAAGC
>CAZZIT010000149.1:0-4727 GCA_964654365.1 uncultured archaeon | reverse complement strand
GAAGCTCCCCAGTGCTGAGATTCAGAGAATAAAGCGTTCCATATTGCGTGTTTGTCGCAAAGTAAATTCTGCCTTCTCTGATCGCAGGAGTTGAATCGACCTTTCCTTCAGTCGGAAATTCCCACATTAATTCCCCATCCGTGGAGTTGAAGCAGGAAACGCCATTTTTTCCACCAAGACAAACCAGTCCGCCTGAAAGAACTGCATTGGAAATCGTTCCATTAAAGCTTCTGTTCCAGATGATTTCTCCGCTGAGATTAAGGGCGTAGAATAAGCGCTCAGTCGAGAAGAAGATTTTGTTATCGCCCACCACGGGCGAATTCGTTATCTTCGAATCTGCAGTGAAGTTCCAGAGCTCAATCCCGCTTTCGTTCAAACAGAACAGCCTGTTGCCAGCGGAGAAAAAGATCTTGTCGGTAAATGCAAATGGACTTGCATATGGGCTTCCTTCAACATTTGCGGAAAACCTCCACTTCAGCGTTCCGTCCGGTTCTAAAGCCCAGAGAGTCGAGTTGGAGAACGTCTGAACGTAAATCGTTCCTTCATGAAATACTGGTGAAGAAGCTATCCCCCACCAAGATGGCTCGCTTTCAAGCAAAATTGACTTCTCTATCCTACCATTTGTGGCGTTCACGAAGTAGAGATGCCCAGAAAGGTTTCCAATTACAAGGATATTTCCGATTACAAGAACCTTTCCAGCGCCGCTTATTGCTTCATTCCTCCATTCTATCTGTCCGTTTGTTGCGTTAAGCTTGTATAGCCCTGGTCTCCAATCTGACCAGCCATACCAATTTGTTACGTAAATGCTTCCGCTATCGTAGCTTGGAGTTGCGTCAACTAGGCCAGTAAGCTCTGTTTTCCAGCAGAGAGATGGAATGATCTCTGCCGAGCTTGTTCCGATCAGAAGAAGGAGTAAAAGCACTGATGCTCTCATATCCGCACTTTCCGCGCTCAGCTTAAAAACATTTCTACTTTGTTTTACACGAAGTCAAATAAATACGATCATGCCTTCAGGTGCGGCAGTGAATCCTCCGAAAGGGCTTTTCGATAACTCTCGGCCAAAATCCTTCCACTTAGCAGGGTGAGGCAAAATATAATTTTAGCGGGAAAATAAGGGGTCCCTCTTTCCATTGCCATAGCCGATATCCTTATCTTCAAATCTCAAAACATCTTTTATGGACTTCGAGCGAATCTCAGAGCGAATCGCTGACTTCATTCGAGAGCAGGTAAAGGCTGCTAATGCCAGCGGTGTTGTCCTCGGTCTGAGCGGGGGCGTCGATAGCGCTGTCGTTGCTTTTCTCTGCGTTAGAGCATTGGGAAGGGAAAGGGTCCTTGCCACGATAATGCCGGAGAAAGGGGTTACGGCCGTGGAGGACGTGGAAGACGCGATTGAATTGGCGAGAATGCTGGGAATAGATTACAAGGTCATAGAAATCTCGGACATCGTTAAAAAACTAATCGAAAAGCTTGGAAAAGGAAGCAAAAGTGCTGAGATGAACCTGAAGCCGAGAATCAGGATGATGATAAACTACTACTACGCCAACAGCCTTAACAGGCTTGTGGCTGGAACTGGAAACAAGAGCGAGATCTCCATAGGATACTTCACAAAGTACGGCGATGGTGGCGCCGACTTCCAGCCGATCGGGGACCTCTACAAGACCGAGATATTCGAGTTCGCAAGGTTTCTGGGTGTGCCGGAGAAGATAGTGAGAAAGAAGCCAACTGCTGGACTCTTCGTTGGTCAGACGGACGAGGGCGAGATCGGTATGAGCTATGGCGAGCTTGACGAAATTCTGAGGCTAATCGAGAAAGGCTTGAGGAGAGATGACGAAAAGTTCCGGAGAGTTTTGGAGCTCGTGCAGGGTTCCGAGCACAAGAGGAAGCTTCCGCCGATACCGAAGGTGAGGGATCTGATTTGAGGGCCCTTCTTGTTTTCTTAATCCTGCTTTTATCCTCATCCACCGCTTTAGCGGATACGATATACGGCAAAGTCTACCGCTGGGATACCCTTGAGCCAATCAAGGCTGTCGTGAGTATAAAGAATGGAGTTGAACAGAAAATGGTGGCTGAGGATGGAAGCTACAGCTTCGATGTAGAGCCAGGGGATTACACCATAATTGCAAGGAGCGGAGACATGGTGGCTGTGGAGAACGTTACCGTGAAGGGGAGGGTTTTGTTCGATCTCATCCTTTTTCCAGAGATCGAAATCGCTGAGCCACCGGAAATTCCGGAGTTTAAAGAGCTGGGTGAAGAGGATTACAGCTGGTTCGCGATCCTATTGAGCTTATCTGGACTTCTAATCATTTTCGCTCTCAGGAAAAGATTCAGTACGAGGAAAAGGGAGGAGAAAGAAGTTCTGCCCGAGGATCTGAAGAGAGTTCTTGAGCTTATAAAGGCGGAGGGAGGAAGGATAACGCAGAAGGAGCTGAAAAAAAGACTCGGTTACAGCGAGGCGAAGGTAAGCCTAATTATTGCAGACCTTGAAAGAAGGGGGTTGGTTGAGAAGGTGAAAAAGGGCAGAGGAAACATTATTTTCCTTAAAACTCCCTAATTTCGAACTTCAGCCTCTCCTCAATTAAACTCCGAAGCAGATCGTTTATCCTGTCCTCCGAACAAGCAGCAATTACTCCACAGCCATGGTGGGCTGCCTCTATGCAAACTTCCTTCGCACCAAAGAATATCGGCTCGATATTTATCTTTCTGCAGGCGATGAGCGCTTCCACGCCCATGGCAACAACGATGCTTCTGCTCCTACTCCTAACGAGCTCCCTGAACTTTTCGAGGTTGACCTTTCTGCTCCCGCCCTCTCCAACGGCAGGAATTTTCACGACCACGATCTCTCCCTTCTGCGGGGCCTCGAACACTCCTGTCGGCTTAATCAGTAGATCTTCTCCATCCTCTGCCGATGTAAGGGCAATTCCATTTCCCTCTGTTTCTTTTTTCGCAAAGATGAAACCATCCTCGAACCAGTATTTCACCACATCTCCTTCGTTGACACTGCCCCTCGCGATCGTCACGAGGCTTTTCGAGTAGACCTTCTTAAGCAATTCCTCGCTGAAAACGTGCAGATCGAGAAGGTTTTTAGACAGCCATTCCTCTCCCTTCTCCGTCAGCTCATAGTAGCCCCGGTGTATGACTTTAATTAAGTTCTCGGCTACAAGCTCCTTAAAGTGCTCCGAGATTGCCTGGGGGGTTAGATCGAGCTTTTTCGCGATGTCTCTTTGATTGCACTCTGGATTGAGTAGCAGCTCTGAGAGGATGAGGAGGCGGGTCACATCCTTCCTGTTTATGAGGATCATAGAACCAAGAGGAAGTAGAAAATTATAAGTCTTTTTGCTGCACAGAGTAAGTTGGGCGGGATGTGTGGGCAATTTTAGACAGGTGCAATCATAATTATGAGAAAAGCTTAAATAATGGTTGTGTTAATTATAATTATAGGTGGTGGTGATGACCAAGATCGTTCACGCCCAAACCGTATTGCCCGAAAACGTGCTTGAAGAGTTGAAGAGGAAAACAGGTGAGAGCGCGACGAAGGATGCGATAGCGAAGGCAGTGGAGCATTACCTGATCTGCCCGTACACTCACGAGGAACCGCTTGAAAAAAGAATCGAGGAAGTTATAAAGAAGAAAAAGCAAAAGGAGTGACTGAACGCCGGGTCAGCGAATTAGCCAATTTAAACATTCTATTTCGTTTTTCATCAGTTGGGGAAGTAATATATACTTTCCAGAACTCTTTTGAGAAGGTGGTTGGATGATCTCAAATGGTGATTTCGTTAAGCTCAGCTATACCGCCAAACTGGAAAGCGGAGAGGTAATAGATACGACCAGCGCCGAAGTTGCAAAGAAAAGCGGAATATTCAACGAGAACACGAAATACGGAGACGTTTACGCTGTGGTTGGAGAGGGACACGTTCTGAAGGGGCTCGACGAAGACCTTGTGGGCAAGGAAGTCGGATACAGGGGGGAAGTCAAGATTCCGCCTGAAAAGGCTTTTGGAGAGTACGATCCAAACAAAAAGGACTCTTTCAGCATAACAAAGTTCAGGGAGAAGCCAGAGGTAGGGCAGAGAGTGAGAATCGGAGATAAACTGGGAACTGTGGAGAGAATAGTCGGGCGCAGAGTGATAGTGGACTTCAACCATCCGCTTGCTGGAAAGAACATAGTGTTTGAATACGAGATAAGGGAAAAGCTTGAGAAGGTTGAGGACAAGCTGAAAGCCCTCTTCGTCATCCACACTGGCGTAGAACTCAAAAACCTGTGCGTTGATGGCGAGAAGGCGATTTTAGAGGTGGCGAGCGAGGCTTACTTAAACCAGCTTTTCCTTATCGGACGATACAGGGCTGTTAGGGACGCCTTCAGACTGCTAAACCTCAAAGAGATTCAGATAGTAGAAAAATTTGAGAGAAAGGCAGAAGAGGAGAAAAAGGTCGAAGATAAGGCAGAAGAATAGAAGGAAGCTCAGAAGACTGAGTCGTAAAGGATCTCGATTATATCAACCACTTTTATCTCAGCTTTTTTCACCTTTGCAGAATCCTCTAGCATCACAAGACAGAAGGGGCACGAAACTGCCAGAAAATTTGCTTTGGTGAGCAGAGCCTCTCTTATTCTTTCATGCGATGGTCTCCAGACAAAATCTCTCACAATTCCCCCGCTGCCACCACCGCAGCAAATCGATAGCTCCTTAATTCTCTGCATCTCAACGAATTCCAGCCCTGGAACGGCCTTCA
>CAZZIT010000148.1:0-10780 GCA_964654365.1 uncultured archaeon | reverse complement strand
GAGAGAAATCGATAGATTTTGGTTTCGTCGTGCTGAAGATCAGAGCAGAAAACGCGCAGGTCTCGATTAGAAACGAGAGCTGCAGGGTTCCATATTACGACGTCAGGGTCTGCTTTAGCTTGGAGTCGAATGCGTCGATTTCCGCGGTTTTGGTTGGCAATGAAAGCTTTGAGGTACTCGATCTGAGCGTCGACAGATGGGTCGCGGTGAGGGAGAGTGGAAGCTTCACGGCAAACATCTCGACGGGAAAGTTTGCGGTTTTGACACCGTGGAAAGATTTTCCACTCATTGAAAAAGATGAAAGGATAGTAAATGCCTTAAAATACCTCAGAAGCTTGCAGAGGGATGATGGAGGGTTTGGTGAGGAAAAAAGCCTTTTCTCAGCAACATGCTGGGCTATAATGGCCATCGTATCTGCGAATGAAAATCCAGAGGATTGGAAGAAGAACGGTAAAAGCCCGTTAGACTTCCTGAGGGAAAATATCAAAGAGGAAATAGGAAAGATGGGTACAGCAGATATTGCAAGAACTATTCTCGCTCTCGTGTATGCAGGCGAAGATCCGAGAAACTTTGAGGGATACGATCTTGTGAAAATGCTGCAAGAGAAGGTCAGGGAGAATGGCCAGATCGGGGACTACGTTTACACAACCATTTGGGCAGCTTTAGCGTTAAAATCGGCTGGAGAGGACGTTTCTAAGTCCGTAGAATGGATAAAATCCGTACAAAATCCAGATGGCGGATTTCCCTGGATCGAAGGTGAAAAGAGTGACTGCGACGATACCTCGGCTGCAATCCAGCTGCTGATGCTGGCCAAAGAATACGAGGCTGTTAACAGGGCGATAGATTTTCTGAGGACCTGTCAGAATCCAGACGGAGGAATTAAATACTTCGGTGAGTCTGCAAGCAATTCCGCGAGCGATTCCTGGGCAATTCAGGCTCTGGTTTCAGCTGGGGAGAATCCGATGAACTTCTTGAGAAACAATGTCAGCTTGGTTCAGCATTTGATAAGTCTACAAACACCAGAGGGTTGCTTCAAATACACTGCTTATGAGGTCTCGAATCCGGGCTACATGACAACTTCAGCCATCATGGCGCTGCTCGGAAAATATCATCCGATCAAAAGCCTGCCCGTATACAGATGCTCCTTAGATGTGGAAAAAGAGAAAACTATTAGGTTGCCGAAAGAAATTTTCTACGAAACCAGAATTGATGAGCTGACCCTCATAACTGGTAAAGCTGCAAATCTGACGGTTAGCGTAGAGAGGCTAAAAGATGTTCCTGAGAAGCTAAAACTTGAGAATGCGATCGCTTACATTTCCATAAACGTTACGCCATCGAACGTGAGCGGATACATCAAGTTTGCAGTTCCGAGGGAGTTGGATGGAAGCTACGTTCTGATGAAATTCGATGGAAGTGACTGGATCAGACTCGAGACCAATTTTATTGGCTCTGATGATAGCTACAATTATTACAAAGCCTACACGAAAGGTTTCAGCCTTTTCGCAATCGCAGAAGAGAGGGAGATTATTCCGACCGCAACGCCTCAAATCACCTCTCTGCCTGTAGAAGCGGAGACCACGCAAACAGCTGAAAAGCCCTCGAAAGAAGTTGAGCCCGCTCCTGTCGACGTGACGGTAGCTGTGGTAATCGGTATCGTTATTGCCGCATGCATTGTTGTTGTCTTATGGCTTCGAAGGTAAAACTCTGGATTGCCTTAATCGTGGTGCTCTACACAATCGGCGCCTTCTGCGTTCAGCAGACTGAAGAAGGGGCGCAGGTTCCAAAAACTACCGAAGTCGAAGAAGGAGCATTGGAAGACGAAAACCCCATTTTTGACCTCTCATTTGACGACACAGGACATGAAATCACTGCAGGGAATCCAAAAAGAATAGTATCGCTATCTCCGAGCAACACCGAGATACTTTTTGCCATAGGAGCCAAGGACAGAGTCGTTGGAGTAACGGACTTCTGCGATTATCCACCAGAGGTGCTGGATAAGGTCAGGAGAGGAGAAATTCAGAGGATTGGAGGTTACTCGACCGTGAACATAGAGAGAGTTATTGCTTTGAAGCCAGATCTCGTATTAGCCTCCTACGGCAATGGCTTAGGGACGATCGAAACGCTGAGAAGATACACTACGGTGCTGGCCTTCGATCCAAAGGACATCAGAGGAATAGAGAGGTCGATTCTGGCAATAGGAAAGGCAACCGGGAATTACGAGAATGCTGAAAAGCTCGTGAAAGAGATGGAGGAAAGAATATCCAAAATAAAGGCAAAGGAGAGGAGTGGAAAAAAGGTTGTCCATATAATATGGAACGATCCGATCTTCGTCAGCGGCAGGGAGACATTCATAGACGAAGCCATTTCGATCGCTGGCGGAATCAATGCGTTCAATTTCACGGGCTGGAGGGCCATTAGCGTTGAAGACCTGATCAGGGCGAATCCGGATGTAATAATCGTGAGCAGCGGCAGTGGAATGGGAGGAGGGAGGGATGTCGTCTACGACTGGGTGCTTTCCGACAGCAGGCTCAAGGGTGTGAACGCGGTTAAAAACGGAAAGGTTTTCGTAATAGACTCGGACATAATATCCCGCCCGGGGCCAAGAATCGTAGAGGCGATAGAGCAAATAAACGAGTTTCTGAGCAGATAATCCTCTTCTTCAGGAAAAGGGTTATATAGTGGGAAAATTCTCGTTGAGCATGAGCAGGTACGTTCTGGACGAAGAGTATTTGCCGAGGAAGTGGTACAACATAGTTCCGGATCTTCCAGAAAAGATTCCCCCACCGCTGAATCCAGTTACAAAGGAGCCGATAAAGCCCCATGAACTCGAGCCGATCTTTCCAAAGTCTCTGATAAAGCAGGAGATGAGCGAAGAAAGGTGGATCAGGATCCCTGAAGAAGTGCTCGAGATATACAGGCTTTATCGCCCTACTCCACTGATCAGAGCTGAGAGACTTGAAAAAGCACTGAAGACACCCGCGAAGATCTTCTACAAGTACGAAGGTGTCAGCCCTCCGGGAAGCCACAAGCCGAACACCGCGATTGCTCAGGCTTACTACAACATGAGGGAAGGTGTGGAGATGCTCACAACTGAAACTGGTGCAGGACAGTGGGGTTCGGCTTTAGCCTTCGCAACCAACCTCTTTGGCCTTAAATGCAGGGTATACATGGTAAGGGCGAGCTACGAGCAGAAGCCCTACAGGAGAATCCTGATGGAAACCTGGAAAGCTGAGGTGATCCCCTCTCCAAGCAGGCTAACAGAAAGCGGAAGAAGAATTCTCGAAAAAGATCCTGATTGCCCTGGAAGTCTCGGTATTGCAATCAGCGAAGCTGTTGAGACTGCCGCGAGTGGTGAAAACACGAAGTACAGCCTTGGAAGTGTGCTCAACCACGTTCTCCTGCACCAGACGATAATAGGGCTCGAAGTTAGGAAGCAGCTCGAACTTCTCGATCTGAAACCTGACTACCTGATCGGCTGCGTCGGCGGAGGGAGCAATTATGCTGGCTTCAGCTATCCTTTCGTGAAAGATGCTGAAAAGGAGGGAATAGAATTGATCGCAGTAGAACCAAGAGCCTGCCCAACGCTTACATCGGGTGAGTACAGATACGATTTCGGCGACACCGCTGGCTTGACTCCGCTTTTGATGATGTACACTCTCGGGCACGACTTCATCCCGCCACCGATACACGCTGGAGGACTTCGATATCATGGAATGGCTCCGTCGCTATGCGTCCTGGTTAAAAACGGGATAATGAAGCCCGTCGCTGTGGGACAGCTCGAAGTTTTCGAAGCCGGGGTGCTCTTTTCGAGGACTGAAGGAATAATTCCTGCTCCAGAAAGTGCGCATGCGGTGAAAGTGGCGATTGACAAGGCTTTGGAGGCGAAAAGGGCTGATGAGGAGAAGGTAATAGTCTTCAATCTGAGCGGCCACGGCTACTTCGATCTGAAAGCGTATGAAGAATACCTAAGGGGAACTCTCCCTGATACGTAATGAAAGGAGAGTTTGCAATCCTTTTTTCGGCAATATTAATGGGAACGATCTCCATCTTCGTCCGAAACACTGGCAGCGATCCACTTTTTGTTGCATTTCTCCGCCTTTTCTTTGCGACCCTCTTTCTGCTCCCCTTCGTTCTCTTTTCAAAGGAAAAGTTCAGAGTCAGCAAGCTGCTCTTCGCCTTGGCTGCATTCAATCTGCTCACGATAGTTTCCTACATCAGCGCTGTGCAGCAGATAGAGGCTGGCACTGCTGCTCTGTTGCTTTACACCGCTCCCATCTACGTTCTGCTCTTTTCAATTCTTCGTGGGGAGAGGATAGAGAGACGAACCCTGATCTCTCTGCCACTCGGGCTTTTTGGGCTATACCTGATGCTTTCCCCTTATCCTGAGCTGAACATCGGCTTAGTCTCAGGATTGCTTTCTGGAATGAGCTACGCAATTGTTTTCGTGCTGACAAAGAAAGCCAGACATTTTTCATCCCTCCAGATAACATTCTTCAACGTCTTCCTCGGCTCCATGATCCTGATGCCCTACTTCGTTCTGAATTACAGGGAATTCTCCATTCTCTGGGCCTTGGCTCTCGGCCTGATACCCACTGCGATTCCCTTCACACTTCTCGTATACGGGGTGAAGCACGTTAAGCTGCAGAGAGCGCCGATCATCGCATTAATCGAGCCACTGAGTGCAATTCTTGTGGGTTTTCTGTATTTCGGTGAAATTCTCAGCCTCAAGCAGGTCTTCGGAGGAATTCTTATCGTTTTAAGCACGGCAATTGCTTGGAAGGGAGAATGAAAAAGGTTATATGTTCTTGGTCTCGATGGATTTTCCGGTGGTAGAGAGCTGGGAAGAGTTCAGGATTTTCGAAGGAGAGCTTGGCAGGTTTTTAAAAGCGGTTGATGCTCATCCGAAGATAAAGGAGGCGCTGGAATACGTAATGTCAATTGGGGGAAAGAGAATAAGGCCTATAATAGCCCTGATCTCGGGAAAACTCTGCGGTGGTAGTTATGATAGGCTGATGAATTTCGCGATTGCAAGCGAGCTTCTTCATACTGCAAGCCTGATTCACGACGACATCATAGATTCTGCTGAAATGAGGCGAAATTCTCTTCCAGTACACCTGAAATACAGTCCCGAATTCGCCATAGTCTTCGGAGACTGGCTAATTTCGAAGGCCGTTGAGCTCGTCTCCGTTTACGGCGAAGAAGTCGTTCGAGACTCCGCTGCTGCGGGACTCAGGATGTGTGAGGGGGAGCTGCTCGACATATACAGCAGAACGGAGGAATTCGGCGAGACAGAGTATTTCGAGTGCATCGGAAAGAAAACGGCCTATGCATTTGCCTACTCTGCAAAGATCGCATGCAAAATAGCCTGCAATGACAGAAACTACATGGAAAGCCTTTACAGTTACGGCTACAACCTGGGTATTGCCTACCAGATGGTCGATGATCTCCTCGAATATCTGGATGCTTTGAAGGACAAGCACTCCTGTCTTGAATCTATGACGCTTCCCCAGATTTACGAGAAGAAATTTGGAAGGGAAAAGGCTGTTAGGGAAACTCTTAAGCTGATAGAGCAATTTGCAGAGAAAAGCATTCAATCACTCGCCCCGTTCCCGGATTGTGGGGAGAAGAGGAAGCTGGAGAAGATCGTGGACATAATGACTTTCGAAATGCTCGAAAAAAGGTTATCTGCGTTTGAGTTTTCTAAATAGCCTCTCGTTGTTCTTCAGAACCCTTTCGGGATCCTGAACGCCCGCCCCGAGAAGTATTTTCCTCGCGGTCTCGGAATTCACTATATCTCTCGGGGAATGCATGTCAGTGTTTATCACGAGCTCGCAGGAGAACTTTTCCGCAATCCTTGCGACGTGGCCGTTGGTCAGGCAGTGACCACTTCTCGCGGATATCTCCAGAAAAATTCCGTTTTCTCTTGCCTTCTCCGCATCCTCCTCTTTTATCAGCCCCGGATGAGCCAGAATGTTTATTTCCTCATCCAAAGCGCTCGAATTCGTTCCCTCAGCAACTGGCTCAGCAACGGTCTGCCCGTGCACGACGACTATTTCCGCTCCCTCCCTCCACGCGAGTTCCACGGCTCTGCCTATTAGCCTTGGCGGGACGTGCGTGATCTCGACACCGACGAGAAACTCGATCTCGTATTCCAGCTCCTTCAGCTTTCCGAGGTTCGAGAGAACGAGGGGGATGTTCGAGAAATCCGCATGATCCGTAATCGCAAACCCTTCGTTTCCGAAGGAGGCAATTCTCCGCACCATTTCGCTCGGCAGAAGCTCCCCATCGCTGAAGATCGAATGTGTGTGCAGGTCGAACATGAAAACCTTCAAATATTTAGGGTAATAAAGCTTTGTTATGGGGGGATTGAGAAGGCTCGTGCTCGACGTGCTAAAGTCCCACGAGCCGTCCAGCGTGTTCTTTGCAATCAAGCTCAGCCAGCTCGAAAACGTGGAGGGGGTTAACATAACGCTATCGGAGATCGATCAGGAGACTGAGTCGGTGAAGATCACGATCGTGGGCACAGACATGGACTACGAGGTGATCAGGAACGTGATCGAGGGGCTTGGAGGTGTTGTGCACAGCATTGACGAGGTCGTCGCCGGGAAGAAGATTGTGGAAGCTGTCAAAACCGAGCAGGACTGATCAATTTTGAGAAGAATAACCCGATCTCGAAAAGGAGAATCATCGGCAAAGCCAGCGCCGTTTGAGTGAAAATATCCACAGTAGGGGTTACTATTGCGGCGACGATGAAGCACATAACGTAAACATGCCTGCGGTAGCGAGTTACCGTCGAAATTTCAAGAACACCGTTTCTGACAAGGAATACGATGACGAGTGGAATCTGGAAAAAGAAGCCAAAAATTATCGTCATCAGTACCACGAAGTTGACGAATTCTGCAAGGCTGTAAAGCGGTGTGACTCCCTGCGACAGCGTCAAGCCATGGAGAAACTGTATCACGAGCCTCATCATGAAAAATCCATAGCTCAGACCGAGGACGAAAAGAACCAGGGAAGATGCCGCGTATGCCTTAACGGACGTTTTGAGCACCCCTGCCACTCTTAAAGCTCTGCTTGCAAGGAAAAGAATGTATGGAAGTGCCGAGGCTATGCCAAATGCTATCGAGATCTTTATGCTGAGAACGATGGACTCAAGGGGAGTCAGCACAACGGGACCCGCGTATGGCGTTACAAGCTTCGAAATCCTTTTCAGTTCCTCGAGCGCCTTTTCCGAATCGGTCGAATTTCCCAAAATCTCCGCCGATTTTCTTAGCTCTTCAGATATCCTCTGAATTTCCCCCTCGCTTAGCGATGGCTTCGGGTACATCTCCTCGATTATGAAGCCGATCAGAACGGGCGTAAAGGGAAAGGAAATGAAGAGCGCGAGGAGGAAGATCGCGAAGATCCTCAGTATGTTTCTCCTGAGCTCTACCAGAATCCTTGCCCAGTCCTTTACCTCCAATTCAGCACCTCAGAGGCAGTAGGTTTCGGAAACGTATTCATGAATCCCCCTAAGCGTTTTTTCAATGAAAAAGTCCTCTCTCTTCTTTATGTCGTCGTCGAGCAGTCTGTAATTCGAGAACTTGATGTCCTTTTCGAATAGCTCCTCCTTCGCAATTCTGCTTAGCTCCTTCTCGCCTCTTATTTCTCTCTTGCATGCTATATCGTAAACGGTAGAAACCCACAGCCTGAGCTGCTTCATGGCCCTTTCGACGATTTCAATGCTGTCTCTCTTGAAACCGAAGTGGGCAAAGCACACCTTCTTGCTTCCAAGCTTCAAAAGCTTTTCAAGGCTTTCAATCGCCGCCTCGTAGTTGAACCTTGGCGGCGTTGAGGGACGGAGATAGTAGTCGTTTTTCAGCGGAAGATGAACGCCAGCACATTCTCCAATGAAAAGGAAATCGCCCATAAGGTAGCTCTGGTGATGGGAAGCGTGACCCGGGGTCTCCAAGACCTCGATCACCTCTCCAGCAAATTCGATCTTCCCTTCGTAGATGCTCACCTCCTCAATTCCCCTCGGCTTTCCGTAAGCCTCTGCGACGCTACCTATTGCATCAATGGAAGCGTTCCATAGCTTTTCAGGATTCAGGAGATGCTTTTTTGCGGTCCTGTGGGCAACAACCATGGCTTCGGGAAACTTTTCTATTAGCTCCGCTATTCCTCCAGAATGGTCGAGATGGATGTGTGTCAGCAGCACGAATTCTATCTTCCTAATCCCGAGATAGCTAAGAGCTTCGATGAGCTTTGGAATCGTGGACTTCGGGCCGACATCAACGAGGATTGCAGAAGAGCCATCCTTCACAACCCAGCAGCTTATGAACTTTCTGAATCCCTCGATTTCCTGAGGTAGATCGACGAGGTAGAGGTTGTCCGCTGCCTCGATGATGTTCATGTAAGCATTAATGCGGCAAAGTTAAAATCTTTTTGCATTAATCGAATGGATGGGCATGGAGTTCAATCCTTTCCTGCGAAGATTCCGAAAGGGAGAAAAGAGGGTCGCTCTCGTATACCCAAACCGATACGTTGGAGGTATTGCCAACATCGGGCTCCAGCAGATATACGCAGAGGTGAACGAGTTTGCCATGTGCGAGAGATTCTACTCGGATGTCTTCAACGGTCTGAGAAGCGTTGAAACGGGTACACCACTTTCAGAGTTCGATTTCGCTCTTTTCAGCATTCAGTACGAAAACGATTGCTTTAAGGCTGTCGAAATCCTTCGGAAAAGCAATTTCAGGGGTATAAAGATAGCTGGCGGTCCATGCGTGATGGAAAATCCTAGAACGCTGCGCAGATTCTTCGACGCTTTCTTCATCGGGGAAGTGGAGAGAAGACTCGAGGAAATCCTCTCGGTAAGGAGTCCGGAGGAGCTTTCTGGAATCGAGGGAATCTGGACGGGTGCAGAGGACAGGGTTAAGAGGGTCTATTCAAGAATTGGAAAGCATCTCGAAAACGAGATAATAGCCAACGGTGCATACGGAAGGTGTTTTCTCGTTGAAATCGGCAGGGGATGCGTTAGAAGGTGCAGCTTCTGTATCGTAAGGCAGATATATTTTCCGCCGAGGTGGAGAAGTCTCGAGGACTTTCCAGAAGTTAGAGGGGTTGGAAAGGTTGCCCTGATCGCCCCTTCTCCAGCAGATCATCCGAGATTCAGGGAAATACTGCAGACTTTCGTTGAAAAAGGCTTTGAGGTTTCTCCAAGCTCTCTCAGAGCTGACAGCATAGATGAGGAGATCTTAGAGCTTTTAAAGGCAGGAAACGTGAAAAGCATAACGCTCGCCCCTGAAACGGCATCGATTGAGCTTTCAGAGGTTCTTAAGAAGGACATCAGCCTCGAAGACCTGAAGAGGGCTGTGGAGATCTCTGCGGGAAAGTTCGAGAAGCTCAAGCTATACTACATGATCGGCATCCCGGGCGAGAGAATCGAGGATGTCAGGAGGATTGCTGAACACGCAAAGGAATTCAAGAAACTGATTCCGAACGTTGAGATCTCCGTAAACCCGCTGGTCCCAAAGCCGCATACGCCCATGCAGTGGTTCGGATTTGCTGGGCTGGATGAGCTTAGAAAAAAGCTCGAGTTGCTTAGAACTGAGTGCTCAAAGGCTGGAATCGAGTTCTCAACGCCGAATCTGAAGGAGTTCGTTCTTCAGACGATAATAGCGAGGGGGGACGAGAGAACTGGAGAGATATTTGAAAGCAGGAGCCACAGCAGCTACAGAAAACTTTTGGATCCAATAGATCTGGAGCAAGACCTTCCCTGGGACTTCATAGACCACGGCTACAAAAAGGAAAGGCTGAGGAAGGAGTTCGAGGAGCTGCAAGAAATTTTAGAAAAGGAAAAATAGAAATTTCAGGTCATTCACCGTTCCTTCCGTTTCTCCTCAGGGCGAATAGAAGGATTCCGAATCCCGCAAATGCAAAAGTTGCAAGTGCAGTTTCATAGTTCGTTGCCTTTGCACCGCTGACAAGCGTTATCTTCGGCGATGTCTGCTCGTTCAGCGAGTACATTGGATCTATACCCACTATGAATGCATCGAGCACGCTGAAATCACCTGTTCCATTCAGCTGGTAGAATATGACGACTGTTTGATTGTTTTCAATTTCATCCCAGTCCTCGTAGTTTCCATCTCCGTTTGCTGAATGGTTCAAAGGCATCAGGCGCCAGTAGAGGCCCTTGTAGTATGTTCCGTATAGTGGTGAAAAGCTGAAGTCCTGAGATCCGTTTCCTGCTAACATTGAAGAGTTATTGACCCAGTTTCCATCAGCTCCATCATCTGACCAATCGCCATTCCAGTTAAACTCGTTGAAGTTCTGCGGGATAAGATCGTAGACGTAGACGTAGGGCGATTCTTCGCCGCCGATGTTCTCAACGACAAGGTAGATGTCGAAGACGTTGTTATTCGCAACGCTTGCAGTTTCGTTGTACTTAACATGCTTCGTAACCTTGACCAGGTAGGTGCCTATGATGTAGATCTTCTCTATGACAATGAAGTTGCTGCCATACGTTGCGTTGTAGTCGTGCATCGTAGTGTTATTCGTTCCCCAGCCATAAGTTGGGCTTTTAATCAGCTTGAACGTTGCATTTGCCCATATTATCGGGACTTGGTTGTAGTGGAATGATAAGGAGGTGTTCCAACTCTGACCGGGAGCTAGAGTGGCTCTTGGTGTCCATTCCTCAGGACCAGAAATCACATTGCTGAAGTTCCCAGTCGCAGGCGCCCACATCGTGACTTTCGTGAGTATATAGGTAAGCCCGCGTGCCGGGTTCGTTATGCTCACATTT
>CAZZIT010000147.1:0-26916 GCA_964654365.1 uncultured archaeon | reverse complement strand
TGGACTTAGAGTCACGAATTTCTCCCTTCTTCCTATTTTTTTCTCCCTTAAAACCTCAATTTGAGATAAATCCATTTTTGTATCTCCAATCTTGATCTCAGGCTTCATGAAAAGTCCTTCGACCAGTTTTTGCGCAGTCTTATCCTTCATCGTTGAAAAGAAGAGGTAAACTTCATCCGATTCTATGAGTATCTTACCATTCTCGATTCTCTTTTCGGGAATCATAAGCTTGCTGAAGGTGAAGAACTTTGGCACATTTGGCAGATGAAGGTCTATGGAAGTGGATGGATCCGCCCTTTCAATTGCACGGTAAATTGCGGAGGCGAGGTGATAGGAATAGTTGAGATCTATCTGCGAACCAGGTGTAGTGTGAAAATGTAATCTCAATCTCATTATTTGGTAGTCTTGTATGGTAAATATAATACTTTCGATTCTCGCGGAGCAAAGGAGATTGTAGATTGATATGCTTTGGCCGTCCTTAATTGATCTTCGATTGCAAAAATTTTTATCACATTCATGAACTTTTTAGACGAAGAATATGGACCCCTTTATAGTCTTCTGGGAGCTCACGAGAGCGTGCATGCTTGCATGCAGGCACTGCAGGGCCAAGGCCATTCGCAACAGAAGCCCGAATGAGCTCACAAAGGAGGAATGCTTCAGGGTTCTTGACGAAATTGCAAGCTTTTCGAGGCCGATGCTTGTATTCACCGGCGGAGACCCGCTGATGAGAGAAGATCTCGGTGAAATCGTTTCCTACGCATCAAAGAAGTTCAGAGTTTCAATTGCATTCAGCGGAACGGAGAAGGCTACTAAGGAAAGGCTGGAAGATTTGAAAAATGCAGGGGTTTCGAGAATTGCGATCAGCATAGACGGGCTTGAGGAAACGCACGACAGCTTCAGGGGGATCAGGGGAGCTTTCGCAAAAAGTTTGGTAGTCCTCAGGAAAGCTCGCGAAGTGGGCCTGCCCTTCCAGATAAACACCACGGTAACGAAGGATAACATCTACGAGCTTCCGGAAATTGCGAGGCTTTGCGTCGAGTTGGGAGCGGAGATGTGGGACGTATTCTTCATCGTTCCAACGGGAAGGGCCAAAGCTGAGCTCATGCCCTCTCCGCAGGAATTCGAAGATGTTCTCTGCTGGCTTTACGACGTGGGGAAATTTATAAATGTTAAAAGCTCAGCAGCCGTGCACTTCAGAAGGATCGAGATTATGAGGAGCAGGGGAAAGATGCCGGAGGTTAGTGAACTTTACTGGAAGCTTCTTGATAGGCTCGATTTTGGGAACGAGTTTGAAAGGCGGGGGGCAAAGGAAGGTATGCACAGAGCCTTTGTTACGGATGGGAGGGGAATGTTCTTCATAAGCCACACGGGCGATATCTATCCGAGCGGCTTCCTTCAGATCTCCGCTGGAAATGTGAGGGAGCAGAGAGTTGAGAAAATCTATAAAAATTCGGATATCTTCGTCAAGCTGAGGGATCCGAACAGTCTGAAGGGAAAGTGTGGGATCTGCGAGTTCAGGTTCATATGCGGAGGCAGCAGGGCGAGGGCGTACGCTTTAACTGGCGACTACCTCGCAGAAGAGCCCTGTTGCATCTACCTACCGAGGGGTGTGGATGAGAATTAGCATAGTCCTTCCCGCTTACAACGAGGCGAAGAGACTGAGAAGCGCGGTCGAGAAGATTGAGAATTACTTGAAGGAGCTTGGATACGACTATGAAATCGTTATTGCTGAAGATGGCTCCACGGATGGAACTGACAGAATTGCGAGGGAAATGGCGGAGAAGAATCCAAAAGTAAAGCACTTGCACTCAGACCAAAGACTTGGCAGGGGAAGGGCACTTATGAATGCGTTCAGAAACTGCTCTAAGGATGTGGTCGTTTACATGGACGTTGATCTTTCGACGGACCTCAGGCATTTGAAGGACATCGTTTCCGCAATCGCAGAAGGATACGACATAGCCACGGGATCGAGGCTGATGAAGGAGAGCGTTGCAAAGAGGCCACTGAAGAGGGATATTGCGTCGAAGGCATACAATTTTCTCGTTCGCCTGCTTTTGGGATCAAAAATCCACGATCACCAGTGCGGATTCAAAGCTTTTAGGAGGTCCGCGATCCTTGAGATTGGAGAGAAGGCCAAAGATACCCACTGGTTCTGGGATACGGAAGTTCTCGTTCTGGCTCAAAAAATGGGGTACAGGGTGAAAGAAATCCCGGTTTTCTGGGAGCACGGTGGAGAAACGAAAGTTCGCTTCAGAAAGGATGTTATGTACATGTTCTTCCAGATTCTGAGGATGCTCTCAGAAGATCTTGCCCGCTCCCGAAGGTTTTTTGCCTTCGCAACGATTCTGGCAATAGCCATCCTCTGCCTTCTGGTCATAACTACAGGCGTTAAGAACTTCTTTGAAGCTCTTCTGATGATAAGGTTCGATCTACTTGCAATCGCAGCCATTCTTTACACCTCTTCGTTCCTTCTGAGGGGATACAGGTTCAAGTATATTGTGGACAGACTCGGGGAAAAGACCTCAGCGGGCCTCTCTTCTCTCGCAGTCAGCATCGGGCAGACCGTGAACGTAATAACGCCAGTAAGGCTCGGGGATCTTGCAAGGGCTTACGTCTTCAAAAGGTATGGGGTAAGCTACACCTGCTCCTTGGGCGGAATTGCGGTTGAGAGAACCTTTGACATTCTCTCAGTAGCTGTAGTCGCCATAATAGCTTCCCTTTACCTGGGAACGAGCTACTTGGAGCCATTTTATGCGATTGGATTCGCTTTACTGATTGTGGTGGCGATAGTGACCCTTTCCAGAATGCAGAACTTCGTCGGGAGAATCATGGAGAGGGCGAAGATGGCCATGAACGCTGGCGACTCGGCCGCGATCTTTTCCCTTTCTTTGCTGGTGTGGTTCTTTGACATCTTCGTTTGTTACATCCTCGCATTGAGCTTTGGTGGAATCAGCTTTGCAGCAATAGCCCTCGCGGTAGCAATTGGAAACATCGTAAAGGCAATCCCTGTAACCCCCGGAGGTATTGGCACGTATGAGCTGGCTTTGACTGCAATAATTGGATTTTACCAGCCTTACTCAGTTGCGTTCACGCTTGCGTTCGTCGATCATGCGTTGAAAAACGCGGTAACTGTGGCCCTCGGGTTCATAGCCCTCTCGGCGATGAACTTGAGCCTTAGAGAGGTGAGGGGTTGAGCTTAGTTTACGCCCCTCTTTTCTACCTCGCCTCATTGATCATCACGCTTCCATTTCTAAGGTTCATGAAATTCAGCCTCGCGAGATTCTCCTCTCTCTTCATCGTAACCATGGTTTCCTTCGCCTTAGCGCACTTCGTGAACTTTAAAATTGCCTTTTTTGCAATTCTCATAATTCTGCTGGCCGGTCTTGCTTACTTAATTATCGCAAGATTTCAGTTCAGAATTGAGAAGAGCGAGGCAGTATTTGCCCTCGTTTTCTTTTTCTTCATCTTCCTTCGATTCCTGAATCCGGGCATATTCGATGCTGAGAAGTTCATGGACATGGCCTTCATGAACTCGATACTCAGTTCACCCTCTCTTCCGCCCAACGATCCATTTTTTGCAAACGAAAAGCTCGACTGCTATTACTACTTTGGCCATGTTCTCGGGGCGGGAATTACTCTTCTTTCCTTAGCTCCGCCCGAAATCGGATACAACATCGCGGTCGCAGCGCTTCCTGCTTACACAGCCATTCTTATTTACGGAATATTCGAGAGAGATCGAAAAATTGCCCTTCTTGCCCTGATTTTTGTAATGTTTTCTGGAAATGCCTACTCTTTTGTCGATCTGCTCCATAGACCATTTACAGGCTTGGACTTTCTCTACTACTGGAATTCAACGAGAGTGATCAGCGGAACGATAAATGAGTTCCCTTACTTCAGCTTCATCCATGCAGACCTTCATGCCCACGTGTTCGCAATTCCGATGAAGCTTTTTCTGGTTTCAATACTGCTGCCCAAGGAAAGAAAGCTTTACTTCCTCCTTCCGCTCTCTCTTTTCGGATTGTTTGCCGCTAACTCTTGGGATTATCCAGTAATGCTTTTGCTCGCAATCCTTTTCGCCATTTCTGCGAGGGATAGGTCTATTCTGGTTTATTCTTTGGCTTCTCTCCCCCTTGTTGCTGCGTACTATCTTACCATGAACCTCCCGAAGACGGATCTGGTTTTTATAACCGAAAGAAGCAATCCAGTTGAGTTCCTTGGCTATTCGGCTACAATCTTGCTTTTGGCCTACTTATCTTTCCTGCCAGAGAAAAAGCTGATCTTATACTCCATTCCATTTTCTCTGCCCTTCTACTTTTTCAGCCCAATTCTGCCAGTCCTTATTCCGCTACTCGTCTGCTCCGTATTCGGGATGATTAAAAAAGACACATCTGCCCCACTCATATTCACCGCGCTGTCCTGCTTCATAATCCCAGAGTTCATCGCGATCGATTCAAGACTGAATACTGTTTTCAAATTCTATCTTTGCGCATGGATTTTGCTCTCTCTTGGAGCAGTTTTGAGGCTGAAAATTATTGGAATAGGGAAAGCAAAACCTTTAATCGCACTTCTTCTTATCGTAAGCCTTGCGTATCCCATCGTCGCGACACCGCTGCGATACCATACTGCGGAATTTACTCTAGATGGCATGGCGTTCACGAAGATATACGGAGAATACGAAGCGCTCCAGTGGCTGAAGGAAAGGGAAGGCGTGATTATTGAAGAGGGTTGCACGCATGGATACTTCTGTGCCTATCAGTACGGGGGGAGGGTGGCGGTTTTTACGGGAAATCCAGCAGTGGTTGCATGGACAGGGCATGAGTTTCAGTGGCGAAGGGATTACGATAAGATAGCGGAGAGGGCCAAAGATGTCAGGAAATTTTACACTTCAAGGGACTGCGAAGAAATGGCCGAAATTCTGGAGAAATACAACGTTTCTTATGTGTTTTTTGGCTTTGAGGAGAGAAGACTTTTCGGTTCGGTCGAAGAAAACATCGAAAGATGCATCGCCAAGGTTTTCGAGAGTGGAAACGCGAAGATATTCAGCACTAAGCCCGTGGGCTAATTTTATTGGCGAAAAGTTTATCATTTAGAGTGCAAATTTTAATCATGGACGAGAAAGATATTAAGCTGATATCAATCCTTACCGAGGACGCCCGCAAGACCCTCCACGAGCTTGCAGAGGAGCTCGGTTTGTCGGTATCGAGCGTACACAAGAGGATAAGGAAGCTCGAAAAAGACGTAATTGAAAGATACACTGTCATACTGAACCCCGAGAAGTTCAACCAGATAACTGCCTTCCTGCTCGTGAGCGCAGATCCCAAGAGAACAGCTGAAAAGCTCAGGGACATACCTCAGATAATAGAGCTCTATCAGACCTTCGGTAACTTCAATTTCATCTTGAAGGTGAGAGGAGGCAGCATTGAGGAGATAAGCGAGATCACGAATATGATTTCGAGCCTCGATGGTGTTGTGATGGTTGAGTGCATAGTGGCAACAAGAAGGCTTAAGGAAACGGCATGGAAGCCGGGGGTGAACTTATGAACTTCCTGCAAACATTTCTTTTTATTCTGACTCCGGCCTTTTTACTTCTCGGCGGAGCCCTGATCCTTCAGGTTTACAACGCATATTTGAGAACAAAACAGAGGTTTCTGATCCTCCTGAGCCTTGGTTTTTTTGCGCTGGTTGTAGGCGGGGCTTTGCCTGTGCTGGCCTACGCGCTGGCTATTTCTGAAATTCTCTACATTGCAGGAATCCTGCTGCAGATCTGTGGAATAGCCGCGATCTATTACTCCACAGTGAGAGAATGAAGGAGGAAAGAATAGCTCAGAAGTGGAGGCTGATCAAGCTTTCGAAAATCAGACCGCTGCTCGCCTACCGACTCGTATCAGCTCTCGCTGAAAGGCTCGGTGATGAGGTTTACAGGATCGCATTTGATTATGGAAGGGAGAGGGGAGAATACATTGCGGAAAACCTGAGATTAAGGGATTTCGGAGAAGTGGCAACTTTTTTGTCCATGATTTCGGGTGTAAAGATTGAAAAGCGGGAAGAAGGAGTTCTTTTCCTGTCGTGTCCCGTGAATGCCTTGGAGGCTGTGAAGTCGGATAAAATTTGCAGGGGATTTTTGGAGGGATTTTTCAGAGCTTTTGGAATAGAGGTAGAAGCCATTCCCTCCTGTGGTGATCAGTGCAGGATTTTCGTCAGGCAAATTCGCTCCTAAAGCCCCCTATGACGAATTCCACCCCTATTGCAGCAAGGAATATTGCAAGCACCTTTGCAACTATATCAGCGCCGCTTTTTCCAAGCAACTTTATTATCCAGCCGCTGTAGATATGGGTCAGTCTTACGATAGCGTAAACGAGGACCGCGCTTAAAACAACTATCAGCTTGGAAATAAGATCCGATGCCTGCGAGTACATGACGATTCCCGCGGTAATCGCTCCGGGACCAGTATACAAGGGAAGAGCAAGCGGAAATACGGCTAAGGAATCCACTTCTGCACTCTCTTCCGCTCTTTTTCGGTATTCCTCCCTACCATGGGCTCCAAGAAGGATGTCGACAGAGATTATGAAAAGAAGGATTCCGCCGGCAATTCTCAGACTGTTTATCGAAACGTGGAAGAAATCGAGTATTGCTCCCCCGGAAATGGTGGTTATTATCAATATTGAGAGGGCTATCGTCGTCATCCTTTTCGATATCTTCTCCCTCAGCTCTTCTTTGAACCTACTGGTTAGCCCGATGAAAATTGGCAGATTCCCAGGCGGGTCAACGATGACGAAGAATGTTAGAAAGCACTTGAAGAAATACATCAGGTAGTCCATAGCTCTTTTGCCCTTTTAACGTTTTCAAGAAGCTTCAGGGCGCTTCTCTGGGATGGAAATGCGAAAAGACCGCAGTCTGGCCCAATGTAGCTCAGGAGATCAGCGAATTTTTTCTTTGCGATTTTCAATCTTTCCAGGATTTTCTCTGCAGGCTCAAATTCCTCAATAGCCAGCATGGCAAGGTCTTCACTCTTCCATGCGTTCACATTATGCCTCTCGTTGAATTCAGAAATTATGCAGTCTATGTCCGTCCTCGCGACTCCTATTCTCACCCTTTTTTCGGCCGACTCCAGCGCTTCAACGTCGAGGGCATCAATCTTCTTCGGATCACGGGCAGTCTCGATTCCTATTATCCCTATCCCCGTCTCGAGGAAGCGATCGTAAAAGAGGGGCTCGTGCAGATGCACTTGGGTGTCGGCATTGAGCTTGAAATCGTAAGCTCTCTCGATCTGCTCTTTGCTGGGCTGCAGGTCAGGAGCAACGCCCAAACTGGGTTCGTCGAAGCTCAGACAAACAACGTTGGCGTACCTTGTGGCATTTCTTGCAAACCTGTAAACGGATTCCGCGAAGTTTTGCAGAACATCCTCGTAGATAACCCCTCCGAATTCCCTGTAATAGAGCTCGAATACTCCAGTTATGCAGACCCTGAGCCTTTCAACCCTCATCTTCTGGACAAATTCCACTTCGGGAATTGTTGCTCCTTTTTCGGATATCAGGTAGGCATCATCCTGAAGTTCTGGATTCTTTATGGGTTCGAGAAACATTCTAACCATGTCCCTGAACTGGGGATAGTTTGGAACATCCACGTACTTTGATTTCATCAGAAAGGCTCTTTGAACCATTTCCTCGTATTCTTTGCTCCTGAAATTCTTTTCAGCCCAATCTCTGGTTATCCCGAGTGGTAGCGGGAAACTGCCGATATCGTCGGTAAGCATACCTTAAGTTGTAGCTCATGATTTATTTCATTTTGCTCCCACCGAAAAAACTAAATTTTAGCGGTGTATTTTCGAATATGAGGATAGTTTGGCTGGGGCACTCTGCTTTTCTGCTTGAGGGAAGCAAAAGGGTGCTGATAGATCCATTCATAACCGGGAATCCGATGGCTCCATTGAGTGTGGACGAGATAAACGCAGATGTGATTCTTGTGACTCACGGCCACGGCGACCATCTTGGCGATGCTGTGGAGATTGCGAAGAGGAACAATGCACTCATTGTCTGCATACACGAGCTATCCAGGATTTTAGCCAAGAGAGATGTTGAAACCATGGGAATGAACATAGGCGGAAGCGCTTTTTCTTCGGGAATTCGCGTCACAATGGTTCCAGCTCTGCACTCAGCCGATTTTGAGGATGAAAATGGTGAAATAATAAGCTGCGGAGCTCCAGTTGGCTTCGTCGTCGAAATGGATGGGGTTAAGGTTTACCACACAGGCGACACAGGGCTTTTTATGGACATGAAGCTAATAGGCGAGCTTTATGAGCCGGACGTGATGCTGGTGCCCATCGGTGACTTTTACACAATGGGAATAAGGGAAGCCGTGAAGGCGGTGGAATTGGTGAGGCCGAAGGTTGCAATTCCGATGCACTACGGCACATTTCCGCTCATCGATGCCGATCCCATGGAGTTCAAGAGACTTGCGGAGAAGATCTGCAAGGTCGTGGTGCTGAAGCCGGGAGAAAGCTACGAGGTCTGAATTTTGAGGTATCTTTCAACTGTTTCCAGTAAAGCTTTTAAAATCCATTTCGAAATTTTTAGCGTGGGAGGTTTGATTTCAAAGGCGACAGAGCTTGCAGAACTGATAAAAAGGCAGAACGATGTGATCGTCGTCACTCACATCGATGCGGACGGTATAACCGCCGGTTCCATAGCCCTGAGGGCTTTGAAAAAAGCCGGAATAGAGGCTGAAATCCGATTTTTGAAGCAGCTCGATAAAAAAGAGGTAGAAAAAATTGCGGACGAAGGAAAATTTGTCTGGTTCACGGATCTTGGAAGCGGACAGCTCAGCCTGCTTAAAGAGTTGAACTTCGTGATAACTGATCACCACATTCCTGAGTTCAGCCACGAAAGACAGCTGAATCCGCATGATTTCGGATTAGATGGCAGCATTGAGATGAGCGGTGCGATGGCTACATTTTTGGTTGCGAGCAGAATTTTTCCCTCTGCAAGGCTTGGAGCTTTGGCCATTGTTGGCTCAGTGGGGGATTTGCAGGACTCAAAATTTGGAAGGCTGGTAGGATTGAACAGAAAAATCGCAGAAAGACTTGCCGGGAAGAGCATCGAAATTCGAAAGGATATCAGATTCTTTGGAAAGCAGACAAGGCCTTTGACAAAGATGCTCGAATACAACACGGATCCAGTCATTCCTGGGATCACGGGGAATGAAGCTGGCTGCCTGAAATTCCTTTCCGATTTGGGCATAGACCCATGGCTCAGCTGGATTGATTTGAGTCCGGGGGAGAGAAAAAAGATGGTTTCTGCTCTTGTGAGGCACTGCATGAGTCTCGGGATGAGATACGATGAGATAAAGAGGATTGCGGGTGAATGCTATCTTCTGATTCACGAGGAGGAAGGGACTGAGAAAAGGGATGCGATGGAGTACTCAACCCTTTTGAACGCAACTGCAAGGTATGATGAGGCAGAAGTGGGCCTAGGAGTTTGCTTCGGAGATGAAAAGGCATTCAGCAGAGCCAGAACTCTGCTCCAGAATCACAGGAGGAATTTATCCGAGGGGCTTAAGCTCGTGGAGGAGATCGGGATAAAGGAGCGAAAGAACATCCAGTTTTTCCATGCGGGCAGAGATATAAGGGATACTATCGTGGGAATAGTTGCTGGGATGAGCCTGATCAAGAACCCAGAGAAGCCAATAGTTGCCTTCGCTGAAAACGAGGAGGGAATAAAGGTTTCCGCAAGGGCGAATTATCGGCTTGTTGAGAGGGGTTTGAACCTCGGAAAAGCAATAAAGATCGCCGCGGAGAAAGTTGGAGGAAGCGGTGGTGGGCACAGCGTTGCTGCTGGGGCCCTGATTCCGCAGGGAATGGAGGAAAAATTCTTGGAAGTTTTCGACGAACTCGTGGGCGAGCAGTTAAAATAGAACCCTTTCCAAGTCCTCACCTCCGTAGAAGTATTCCTGAATTCCGTCGTAGATCTCCTCCATCCCGTAGCCTTTTAGCGCCGAAACTGTGACGAGCGGTCTGAAAAGCCCTGAATCCCTTAAGGTTCTCAAGAGCTCCACGCTTAGCGTTTTTCTTTCTATGAAGCTCGAAAGATAGTCCAGATCGGAGCTCCACCTCAGGATCCTTTCGATTTCCTCATCTCCCAGAATGTCAGACTTCGATAGAACCGTTATTTGAGGTATTTCGAGGCGGAAAATAGCTGAGTTGGCCATGAATAGCTGGGAAAGAAATCCAAATGGGGTTTTTGAGACCACTGGATCGAAAAGGAAGACCATTACGCTCCTGCTCATATCAAGAGCCTCGATCAGGATTTTGCTGCTCTCTCTGAGTGTGAAGATCTCCATCTGGCCGGGAGTGTCGATCAGCACAAAGTCTGGCTGCGAAAGGTCGATTTCGTATTTTATATCGTCGATCAGCGTTACGAGAAGGTCCGAAGAGATTATCTGGGCTCCATTTGGACCTACGTTGTATTTATGCATTATGTCATCGAGCGTGAACCAGTCTCTCACGTCAATGTCAGCAGGGTATGGAACATAATCGGCTCCGGGATCAAGATTGATCTGCATTACTCCGGCATTCATCGAATCGAGCCAGTCACCAAAGGCCTTAGTCAGATAGCTCTTTCCTGAGCCAGCAATTCCTACGAAATACACGACGATTTGCTTCATCATCGAGATTTCTCGTGGAACAAAAAGTTTATTACCGAAAGGAATTGCAAGGCATATGGAGTTCAGGGTTGGCGAAGCTCTGATCGGCGAGGGCTACGAAGTTGCTCACGTTGATCTCTTAATCGGCACAAAAGACAGTCCGGTCGCAGCAGCTTTTGCTAACGCCCTTGCAACGCTTTCAGCAGGTCATACGCCGCTCCTCGCAGTTTTGAGACCGAACCTGATCACGAAACCTCCCGCAGTGATAGTTCCGAAGGTGACTGTCAGGAACATGGAGCAGGCTGAGCTGATCTTTGGTCCCGCACAGGCTGCAGTTGCGAAGGCAGTTGCCGATGCAGTTGAAGAGGGATACATTCCAAAGGAAAGGGCGGAAGACTACCTGATAGTCGTTAGCGTCTTCATACATCCAATGGCAAAAAACAAGCACAAGATCTACTACTACAACTACGGAGCGACTAAGCTCGCGATCAAAAGAGCCATGCAGAACTTCCCCGACGTGGGTACGATGCTATATGAGAAAGATCGCAGCCACCATCCGTTTGTTGGAAGAAAGCTCACGAAGCTCTGGGATCCGCCATACCTGCAGATAGCCCTTGACATTCCCGACCTTGAGGAGGTAATTTCCGTGCTTTCGCAGATTCCAGAAAGTGATCACATAATATTCGAAGTGGGAACGCCCTTAGTTAAGAAATACGGTTGCGAGGTTATTCTGAAGCTCAGAGATGTGAAGCCAGATGCCTTCTTCATTCTCGATCTGAAAACCCTCGATGTCGGAAATCTTGAAGCAAGAATGGCCGCGGACGCTACGGCAAATGCTGTCGTGATCTCGGGTCTGGCACCGATCAGCACGATCGCTAAGGGCGTAAGCGAAGCGAAGAAGACGGGAATGCTTGCGGTCGTTGATATGCTGAACGTGGAGGATCCGGTGAAAAGAATGGATCAGATAGTTAAAGAAGCACAGCCCGACGTTGTAGAGCTGCACAGAGCCATAGACAGCGAGCAGAGCGTTCCACCATGGTCCCTTGCAAAGGAGATCAGGAAGTATCGGGTTCTTGTGGCTGTTGCGGGAGGTATAAAGCCCGAGAACGTATCCGAAGTTATCGCAGCCGGTGCTGACATCGTAGTCGTTGGTAGAGCGATCACAAAGGCTAGGGATGTGGAAGGAGCGGTGAGAAGGTTCATGGCACATCTAAAGCCCGATACGGATCAGTTCAGGATCATGACGGACTTCTGAGTATGATCTTCATAAACTTCAAGGCCTATAAGGAAGCCTTCGGTAGAAAGGCTTTGGAGCTTGCGAAGATAGCCGAAAGTGTTGCGGAGAGGAGTGGAGTATACATTGCAGTTGCCGTTAGCCATCTGGATCTGCCAGTTATTGCCAAAAGCGTAGCCATTGACGTCTTCGCCCAGCATGTCGATCCAGTGGAGTTTGGAAGCTTCACTGGAGCAGTTAATGCGGAGATGGTAAAAGAACATGGGGGGAAGGGTAGCCTTTTGAATCACTCCGAGCGAAGAATGAAGCTTGCGGACATAGATTTTTGCATCTCAAAGCTTAGAAGTCTGGAAATGAAATCGATAGTCTGCACGAACAACGTCTCCACAACTGCTGCAGTAGCAGCGCTTAGGCCAGACTTCGTTGCTGTTGAGCCTCCAGAGCTCATTGGTTCGGGAATTGCCGTTAGCAAGGCGAAGCCAGAAGTAGTTGAGAATGCGATAGCTTCAGCTAGGAATATCTGCAGGGAAGTGAAGGTACTTTGCGGAGCCGGAATAACGAACCACGAGGACTATGTCAGAGCGCTCGATCTGGGAGCAGACGGTGTGCTACTTGCAAGCGGTATCGTTAAGGCTAAGGATCAAAAAAAGGCGCTTGAAGAGCTCGCTGGACTGATCTAATGCTCTCTGTATAGCTCCTTCTTCGCTTTCTTAATCTTTTTGTTTCTTTCGCTCCTACCGGGGGAGTCATTCAGGAGCTCTTCAAGCTCCTCGTCCGTTACTGGTCTTATGTCCTCGAAGTATTCCTTAAACTTTTTCGCATGCTTCATGCTCGACTCTAAGCAAGAATTCGCAGACATGCAATATAATTTTTTCTATTCCCGCAACCACTCTTTCTTGAGTTCTGAAAAGTAGCCCCCATCGATCGCCTCACGAATTTCATCCATTAGCCTTATAAAGAAGCGGACGTTGTGATAGGATGCCAAACGGAAATAAGTTAGCTCGTTCGATACGAATAGGTGGTGCAGATATGCTCTCGAGTAATTCTGGCAAACAAAGCAGTCGCAGGCAGGATCCAGCGGTTTCCTGTCTTTTTTGAAATCTGCATTCTTTATGTGAACCCTGAACTTGTTTTCAGCGCTTCCACCACCTTCGGGAGAAATGTAAAGAACGCCCCTTCTGGCCCATCTCGTCGGAGAGACGCAGTCGAACATGTCAATTCCCCTCTCTACAGATCTGAATATGTCTTCCACAGCCCCGATGCCGAGGAGATGCCTTGGCTTCTCTTCGGGAAGCAGGGGAACTACCCATTCCAGAATGTTCAGCATGTCTGCCTTGCTTTTCCCCAAGGAACCGCCAATGCCATAACCGTCGAAATCGTGCTTAAGTATGAACTCCACGGATTTCATGCGAAGATCCCTGTACTCTCCTCCCTGCACGATCCCGAATATTGCCTGATTTCTGTCGTAACATTCTAAGCATCTAAGAATCCACCTGTTTGTCCTCTCAAGAGCTTTTGCTGTGTATTCTTTGTCTGAAAGCGGAGAAGTGCACTCGTCGAAAACGAAGACAATATCGGAACCAAGATTCGACTGGATCTTCATCGATTTCTCTGGAGTTAGGCGCATGAAGCTCCCGTTTATAGGATTCCTGAAGCTGATCCCGTCCTCGTCGATCTCAACCCATTTCTCTCCCTTTTTGCTGACGTTTCTCAGCCTTTCGAGAAATATGTTGTCCGCAATCTTTCCTATTCCGTGTTCCATTCCAAAGCCCAGAGAGAAAACCTGAAAGCCGCCAGAATCGGTTGCTATAACACCATCGAATTTCATGAACTCGTGAAGTCCGCCCAGCTCCCTTATGAGCTCATCTCCAGGCTTCAGGTGCAGGTGAAACGTGTTTGCCATCACCACTTCGACGCCGATCTCCCTGAGATCTCTGAAATCCAGAGCTCTCACACTTGCAAGCGTTGCTACTGGCAAAAATGCTGGAGTTTTGAATTTCTTCCCCCTAACTTCGGCAACTCCGGTTCTTGCAGCACCTTCTGTGCTCTTTATCCTGAATTTCAGATTCATCAACTTCTAAGACTCTTCGTAGCGTTGGCAACCTCTACGATTCTTCTCGCAAGGGCTCTTGCGGTGCTGAGTGCTATCTCGTCCTTCTTAACTCCCCTCCAGCCGTTATCTCCCTGAATGACTCCCACGGGGAAGCTTCCTGTTGTTATCGGATTCTCCGCATTCGATACAACTATCATAGCCTGCCCGAGGGCGTAAACGATCAGACTCATCGCCACGAACTCTGCACCGCCATGTCTTAGCCCGGAAGTAATTACGGGGGCAAAAACTTTGTTTTTGAGTCTGAATCCACCCATCCTGTCCATTCTGCTCCTGTCTATCAAATTCTTAACGATTCCAGGAACGTTTCCGAAATACGTAGGGGCACCGATAACTATTGCGTCAGCAGCTCTCATCGCTTCGAGCACCTTTTCGATATCATCCTTCTGGATGCATTCTCCCTTGAGGCACTTATCGCAACCCTTGCAGGGGTTTATGTTATAATCTGCGAGGTTCAAAATCTCCGCTTCTGCACCAAGCTTTTTCACTTCGTCTGCGATAGCTTCCAGTATGGCGTAGGTGTTTCTCTTATTCGGACTCCCATTTATTGCCAAAAGTTTCATAGGGAAAACTGCGGGAGGGGATTAATATTGCTTGCTGTATGAAGCCCCTGAAGAGAAAAATTTTAGCGAGTTACAACACTGAGCATAGTTGTGTCGACCCCCTCGACTATCGGGTTTTTGTTCACGACATCTCCCCTAAGTCGATATCTGAGTTCGACCTCTTCATTGGGGTTCAGAGTTAAATTCCATGCGATCGTTGGATACCTGCCCTCCGAAATTCTCGCATTATCAGCTTCAACCTCTCCCGAGCATGTCTCCAAAATCCTGACCTCTCTCTTCGCCTTTGTGAAGTTTGAAACGACTATCTTGACCTCCTTTACACCATTCCTCTCGTTCACGATCCTCTCCACATGGAGATATCCCATAATCCTTGCAACTATTCTGCCAACCTCTACGGAATCCTTTTCGAGCACCTCGCATACCTTTTTGGCAATTAAAGGTAATATTTTTGCGATAACCTCTTCTTTTTTCTTCTTTACCTCCTGTCTTTCTTTTCTGTCCAGATACTCCTTCAGCTTCCTTCCTACTTCCTGAAGAGCGAGTCTTATCTCGCCCATTATTTCTGGAATTGGAGAAATGGCCTCTTTCGATTCCGAGGTGTAGGGGATGTTAGTGGAGGCGAGGTGGACCAAGATTACGGCATTTCCATAAGGCAGCTCTTCTTTTGTCTGCTCAAGTCCGTAGTTCTTCCAGTTTATACTCTCCACTGCCCTCGTTAGGGCACAGCCACCCTGCTGGTAGAGAAGCGGTATCTTGTTTGCAAACCTGAGGAGGACGATCTTCTCTGTCTTTATTTCTCCGCCGTATGCAATTGCAGCCTCCACGAGAAATGGATGTCCGGAATAAACCTTTGGTCTTCTCGTAACCGCGTAGACGAATTCCGGAGAGTATTCGGAGATCAAACTGCGCATGAGAAGCTCCTCACCAATGGGTGAGAGACAGTCAACTGGCGGCGGAAGTACTTCAACACTCTTGAAAGCTTCAATAAGCTTTGCAGCCTCTTCCCTTCCAAGCTTCTTTGGATCCTCGTTTCCCGAAAATCCTGCTTTTGCAAGGATTTCGTCGGCAATTTTGTCCCCGATCCTCACGAACTCCTCCTTTAGAAATTTCCTAAGCGTTGGCGACTCTGTGAACTTAAGCATGGCCATTAGCTTTCCAAGCTCTATACCATGTGGATGCGGCTTTATCGCTTTTGCGGGTTTTGGCATTTCGTTTGACGACCTCTTAAACTCGTATATGTTTCCTTCGGGATCCACAAAAGTGATCTTTGCGTGCGGATTCACGACTGAGGTCTCTTTGAGGTATTCGAATACACTCTGCTTCCTGTCCTTGACGTAGCTGCCAGAGATTTCGAATTCGACCCTTGTTCCGTGTGGCATGTACCAGTCTTCTTCCCCTTCACTTTCAATGATGGGCTCATTCCTTTTCGTATCTATGTAAAGCAAAACTCTGTAAGCTTTTTCTGCTCCGATCTGCTTGGTCGTGACAACGGTTGGTTTTCCAGTGGTCAGCTGTGCATACAAGACTGCAGCTGAGATTCCTATGCCCTGCTGGCCCCTGCTCTGCCTTATTTCATGAAATCTTGAACCGTAGAGTAGCTTGCCGAATGCTCTCGCAACGAGTTCCTTTTTAATTCCTGGCCCATTATCTTCCACGGTGATCCTGTAGTTATTATTTTCGACGTTGGAAATTCTCACAAAGATGTCCGGAAGAATTCCGGCTTCTTCGCAGGCATCAAGGGAGTTGTCTACGGCCTCCTTCACAACCGTTATCAACGCCCTCGCGGGATTCGTGTAACCAAGGATGTGCTTGTTCTTTTCAAAAAATTCGGCTATGCTTATCTCCTTTAACTCGCTCATATTTCGGCGCCGACGACCGTTTGCGTCTTTGTAACCCCTTCAATTCTTCTGATCTCGTCCACAGTCTTGTTCAGCTCGGAGAGGCTGTCTGCGTGGATTATGACCACAAAATCGAACTCGCCAAACACGTGGTAGACGTCCTTTACCTTCTTCATGTTCTTAATCTTCACGTATACTTCCTTCTCTTTCCCAGCGACAACGTTCACAAGCGTTACACCGACTACCATGTTTCTAAGTTTCTTTGGAGTTTTTAATATTTTTCCCCCTCTCAGGATAACTTTAAATCTTTCCGCGCCAACTCAGCTCGTGATAGAGGGCTGGCTGCTGGATGCAGAATACATCACGATCAACGAAAAAGCGGTTCTTAGGCTCTGGTGTAAGGATCGTGAAACCTTTGTGGCATATGACGGAAGCTTCAAACCTTATTTCTATGTCCTTGACATCGATGAGGAGATAATTCAGAAGGCGATGGTGAGCACGAGGAGGGAAGTTATATCCCCGGACTCGTATGAAAAAACGCACCTTAGCTTCTTCGGAAAGAAGATTCCGGCTTTTAAGATATATGCAAAGCATCCCCAGCACGTTCCGAAGCTCAGGGAATACTTCTCCCAGTTTGGGGACGTTAGAGAAGCAGATATACCTTTTGCCTACCGCTATTTGATAGACAAAGACCTTGCGTGCCTCGACGGCGTAACAATCGAGGGGAAAGAGATTGAAGGAAAGCTCAGAAGCTATGAAATAGAGAGCATTGAGAGGGTGAGCAAAGAAATCCCGGAATTGAAGATCTTTGCCTTCGACTGCGAAATGCTTTCCACTTTCGGGATGCCCGACCCCGAGAGGGATCCAGTGATAGTTATAGCGATGAAATGGGGGGAAAGCGAAAATGAGGAGGAAATACTCCAGGGCGGAGAAAGGGAGATCCTGCAAAGGTTCGTTGAAAGACTCAGGCATGTGGATCCCGACGTGATCGTCGGCTACAATCAGGATGCCTTTGACTGGCCTTATCTGAGAAAGAGAGCTGAAAAGCTCAAGGTCTCGCTTAACGTCGGAAGAGATGGCAGTGCGGTAACATTCAAGGGTGGAAGGCCAAAGATTGCAGGCAGGCTCAACGTTGACCTCTACGACATTGCTCTGCGAATTTCGGATGTGAAGGTCAAGAAACTCGAAAACATAGCGGAATTCTTAGGAGCCAAGATCGACGTCGAGGACATAGAGGCCAAGGACATAAATCGATACTGGCAAACGGACAGAGAGAGGGTTCTCGCTCACGCAAGGAGAGACGTCATCCATACCTACATGATCGCCAAGGAACTGCTCCCAATGCATTACGAGCTTGCAAGGCTGATCAGGCTCCCGCTTGACGATGTTTCGAGAATGGGGAGGGGAAGGCAGGTGGACTGGCTTCTGCTGAGTGAGGCGAGAAAACTCGGAGAAGTGGCTCCAAATGCGAGAGAGACGCCAATGGAAAGCTACGAGGGAGCCTTTGTAATAGAGCCGGAGCGGGGACTGCATGAAAACGTTGCGGAACTTGACTTTGCGAGCATGTATCCGTCGATCATGATAGCCTACAACGTCAGCCCTGACACGATCACGAGTGGTAACGACTGTTATGTCGCCCCGGAGGTTGGCTACAGGTTTAGAAAGCATCCAGACGGATTTTTCAGGAGAATTCTGCGGATGCTGATAGAAAAGAGGAGGGAGATAAAGAGAGAGATGAGAGGGCTCAGCGAAGGCGACCCGAAGTATAAGCTCCTCGACATAAAACAGCAAACCTTGAAAGTGCTTACAAATTCCTTCTACGGCTACATGGGGTGGACTGGTGCGAGATGGTACTGCAGGGAGTGCGCTGAAGCCACAACTGCCTGGGGAAGGCACTTCATAAAGACTTCCGCAAAGATCGCCCAGGAACTCGGATTTAAAGTTCTTTACGGAGATACTGACAGCATTTTTGTTTCAAAGCCAGGAAAAAGCCTGAAAGAACTTCAAGAGGAAGTTTCCAACCTAATCTCTGAGATCTCAATCAAGCTTCCAGTTCAGATCGAGCTTGACGAGCTCTTCGAGACGATCTTCTTCGTTGAAAAGAAGAGATACGCAGGACTTACGGCTGACGGGAAAATCCTAATTCGGGGACTCGAAGTCAGGCGTGGAGACTGGTGCGAGCTGGCTAAGAGGGCTCAGAGGGCCGTAATCGAGATAATTCTCAGGGAGAAGAATCCCGAAAAAGCTCTGGATTATGTCAGAGAGATCGTGAAGTCGATAAAGGAGGGAAAGGTCAGACTTGAGGACATCATTATCTACAAAGGACTTACGAAAAAGCCCTCGAAGTATGAAGCTGTACAGGCGCACGTTAAGGCAGCAAAGAAGGCTGAGGAGGTTGGCATATTCTATCCTGTGGGCTCAAAAATTGGCTTTGTGGTCGTTAAGGGCGCTGGAAACATTGGGGACAGAGCTTACCCGATCGATATGGTCGAGCACTTCGACGGCGAGAATCTGAAGATCAGGCTGAAGGGAGGGGAGGAGATGAAGAAGCTGGATAAGGATTACTACATAGAGCACCAGATAATTCCAGCGGTGCTAAGGATTCTCGAGAGATTCGGATTTTCAGAAGCTAAGATCAGGGGAGCCTCGCAAACAAGCCTTGAGGCCTTCTTTTAGATTTTAAGCTTTTTTAGTGATTTTAAGCGCGTGAGTTGGAAAGGCTTATATACTGCCCTGCAAAGGGCTGAGAAAAACTGAAAGGAGGGTTAGAATTGGCGGAAATTACGGAAGTTAGAATATACAAATCGAAGGGAGAAGGAAACGTTAAGGCATACGCCTCCGTAAGCCTCGACAACGAATTCGTCGTTAAGGGTCTGAAGGTTATCGAGGGCGAAAAGGGGCTCTGGGTGAGTATGCCGAGCAAGAAGGGGAAGGATGGGAGCTATCAGGATGTCTTCCATCCAATGAGCAAGGAGGCAAGAGATAAAATAGTTGACGCGGTTCTGAAGGCCTACCAGAACCAGGAATAAAAAATTAATGGCTAATTTGAAATTTTTCGTTTATTGGAGCTTTTTTAGCATATCGGGACGAATTTGGTTCCGTAGTAGATTATTCCCGTTTCTCCGTCCTCTCCATACCTTCTGAAGGCCTTCTTTACCCTCATCCCGATCTCGATCCTGTCGGCGCACACCTCTGCGAGGGTCCTTGCACCGTTTTTCAGCTCGATCATCGCAATGATCCTTCCGTTTACGATTGTATAGCTTATGACCTTTCCTTCATCGGGGAAATTCTCGTCTCTAAGCTTTCCTTTCCTTCTACACTTTGGGCAGAGTTCTCTTTTTGGATAGTAGTGGCTTCCGCAGTTCTCGCAGTAGCTGCCAATGACGTCATATCTGTATCTTATCTTTCTCCAGAATCTCGGAACCATAAAATCACCTCGACAAAATCGTAACCACAGCAGTCGCACCGGTTCCACCAACGTTGAGGGCCAGAGCCTTTTCAGCATCAACCTGCCTTTTTCCAGCCTCTCCGCGGAGCTGAAGAACGAGTTCAACGATCTGCCTTATCCCTGTAGCTCCAACCGCGTGCCCACAGGCTTTCAAACCTCCAGATGGGTTCACCGGGATCCTACCACCTATTTCTGTCTCTCCCTCCCTTATCAGTTTCGCTCCCTCTCCCTTTTTCGCAAATCCGAGGTCTTCGTAGGCCATGATCTCTGCAATTGTGAAGGAGTCATGCACCTCAGCAACGTCTATCTCTCTTGGCTCAGTCCTCGCAATTCTGTAAGCCTCTTTCGAGGCTTTGAGAACTGATCCCATTGTCACCAGATCCTTTCTGCACTGCAAGGCCAAGTAATCGCTCGCCTGGGTGCAGGCCTCGACGAAGATGGGTGTATCGCAGAGTTTTCTTGCAATCTCTTCTTTTGCGAGGATCAACGCAGCAGCGCCGTCGCTTAAGGGGGCGCAGTCGAGCACTTTAAGCGGATCAGCTATGACTTCTGAGGAGAGAACATCCTCGACACTTATTTCCTTTCTGAACTGAGCTTTTGGATTGTGAACGGCATTTTTGTGGTTTTTAACGGCTATTTTTGCGAGATCCTCTTCGGTCGTGCCGAATTCGTGCATGTGAAGCCTTGCCATTATTGCGTAGAGCGCCGGAAGATTCGCTCCCACGAACCTCTCCCACTCCTGATCGACGGAGGTTGAAAGAACTCCCATCGGGTCGACGGAATCTGTAACCTTCTCAACTCCCGCTGCAATGACTATATCGTGCATTCCAGAAGCTACGGCCATAAAAGCCTGTCGAAACGCAGATCCGCCGCTTGCATCTGCATTTTCGACTCTAACGGCAGGAATTCCGAACTCAGCGAGGCCAGCATGGTCCGCAATCAAGGCAGCAATGTGCTCCTGGTCTATGAACTTTCCTCCGCTCATGTTACCAACATATATCGCCCCTATCTCCTTTCCCTCAATTCCGCAGTCCCTTAGCGCCTCAATCCCGGCTTCAAGGAATATGCTCCTGAAGCTCTTTTCCCAGAGCTCACCGAATTCCGTGCAGCCGACTCCAATGATCGCAACCCTCATTTTATCATCCTCCTATGCTTCAGATAAAGCGCGTAGTCGAGGTAAACGCAGTTCTTCACCTTGTCCCAGATCCTTAGACTCCGGGGGTAGCTGAGGATCTTCTCCGTAACCCTGATCGCAAAGGCGTCGCTTCCAGCTCCTGAGCCGAAAGAAACGAGCAGAATCCTCTGGTCAGGCTTTGCCACATCTAAAATCCCGCACAGGCCCAGCAGAGATGCCGCAGAATAGGTGTTCCCGATCGCCTTGACAAGCATCCCATCAGCTATTTTCTTCTCATCGAACCCGAGCATTCTGGCAACTCTCTGAGGAAACTTCGCGTTCGGCTGGTGGAATACAGCGTAGTCGAAGTCCTTCTCGCTGTATCCGCACGTCTCCATCAGTTTCTTAGCTGCAGAGGTAACGTGCCTGAAATAGGCGGGAGCTCCAGTGAATCTTCCTCCGTGGCTCGGGTAGGGCTGAAGATCGCGTCTCCAGAAGTCAGGTGTGTCGCTTGTGTAGGAAACCGTTGCCTCGATTTCTGCAATCGGATCCCTTCCGATTAATATCGCAGAAGCTCCTGCAGCGGCTGTGTATTCGAGCGCATCCCCGGGCCTTGACTGGGCCGTGTCAGAGCCTATGGACATTCCGTATTCGATCATCCCCGCCTTGACCATTGCGTAGCAGAGCTGCATTCCTGCTGTCGCGGCCTTGCAGGCAAACTCGAGATCGGCGCAGTAGTAGTAATTCCCGATTCCGAGAGCCTCGCCCACGATCGTTGCGGTCGGCTTAACAGCGTAGGGATGGCTTTCCGAGCCGACGAATATAGCCCCTATTTTCTCTGGTGGAATTCCTGCCCTCTGCAAAGCTTCTCTTCCAGCTTCCACAGCCATTGTCGCCGTGTCCTCATCCAAATCAGGAACGGACTTCTCCGCAACTCCTAAGCTGTTTTTGATGGCCTCGGGGTCTTCACCCCATATCCTTGCTATCTCCTCAACTCTGATCCTGAACTTCGGAATGTAGGTTCCGTATGAAACGATCCCGATCACACAAAATCCCTCCTCAGCCTATCTATCATTTCGCCAATCTCCAGCTCGGTCCTAATCAGCGGAAGCTTTTCAGCTTCTGCAATTTTTATCGCCATTTCGTCAACCTTTGAGACGCCGTGAAGAACAACAGCAGAGGGCTTCAAGCTCGAAACCCTGACAGCAACCAGCGGCGACCTTCCGCTCGTGACTTTCGTGAAGACAAGCGCCCTCTCGCTCGTAAAACCGAAGAGTCTGTAGAAGTCGTAAGCGCTCAGCGTTAAAATGGCATTGATGCTGTCTATAACCGTGTGTCCGTTTATGAGTCTTTCAAAGTTGTTGAGTCTCTCTCCATCGATCTTCGAGCAGAAATCATCGATTTTAACCCCCCGGGAATACTCTGCGAGGTCTATGATTGCGGAAGATAACTCTGGAAGGTCCAAATACTTTGAAATCACGGGATTCGGCCTCTGAGAGTCAATTTCTATGAGTGCGAGAACAAACTTTTTTATGAATGCGACTCCGGGACTTCTGCGTCCAGCTTCATAGTCGCTGATTACCGAGGGAGAGATGCCAAGCTTCCTGGCGATTTCGCTCTGCGAAATTGAGAATATCTGCCTCCATTTTTTCATTGCTTCTCCATGATGCTCTGCAAGCGCTATCTCGCCACAAACTCGCTCCGCAAACCTTTTATGTTCCACAAAGCTAATTTTTCTCTCGGCTTATAAATTTAACTAATTGACTATAGCGATTTCGACTATTGTCTAACTTTCTCCCACTTGTATAGCTCGATGACATCCGCGAGTGTTCTCCCCTTCTCCTCTATCTCAGCCCTTATCCTGTCCTCAGCCTTTTTCACTTCAAGAGCTCTCCTCGCTATCTCATAGGCCCTTTGCTTCGGGATCACCATAACACCATTGTCGTCTGCAACGATCCAGTCTCCTGGATTTACCTCAATGCCTCCGCAGATAATTCTTACGTTTATCTCCCCGAATCCTTTTGGCTCTCCGGCGTTGGGGACTTCTCTTCTCGCAAACAGGGGGAATCCGAGCGCTCTTATGTCGTCCACATCTCTCACAGCCCCGTCGATTATAACTCCAGCGATCTTTCTGTTCAGACAGCTCCTCGTAGCGAGCTCTCCCCAGACTGCAGCTGTGTCGCCGGAGCACTTTATAACGATAACGTCTCCTTCTGCAGCCACATTAATCGCCTCGACAGGCTTGGCCCAGTCCCCATCCATCGTGCTAACAGTAACAGCCTTTCCAACGACCTTCTTGCCCCTCACCAGAGGGTAGATCCCCCTCATGGCCTTAGCGCGGTGCATGGCATCGCTCACGTTGGGGGTTGAAACCCTCATGAGGAGTTCCCGGGTCTCCTCTTCCATACTCTTCTTAACGTATACTCCCGATTTACGATCAATGGCTTCTCTAACTTTTTTTGCCGACTCTACGACGTTTCTGGACTTCACAATGTTACTGCCGACTATCACGATCTTTGCCCCGAGAGAGACGCAAAAAGAAGCTCTCTCAGCGTCAAGTCCTCCAGCTGTTGCAATCGGGATGTTCACACTTCCGACAACATTTTTAAGGACCTCCATTGGATCAATCCCGAGCATCTGCTGGTCTATACCTACATGAACGTTTAAATAGTCGACACCCATTTCTTCAAGCTCTTTTGCTCTTTTCACGGGATCTGGATGGTTTATCAGGTCAGCCATGATCGCGCAACCATATTTTCTTCCAGCGCGAATCGCTTCCGCAATGGTGGCATCGTTTGATAGAGCAAGAATTATCACGACGTCTGCCCCGCTCTTCGCGGCCATTTCCACTTCAACCGCTCCAGTGTCGATCGTTTTCATGTCTGCAACTATCTTGTGGTCCCGGAATGCCCTCTTCAGCTCTCTAACCGCATTCATTCCCTCGCTCTTGATCAGTGGCGTGCCAGCTTCCAACCAGTCTGCACCACCCTCTATTGCCTCCTGAGCGATCTCGAGAGCTCTTTTGAGCTCAACGAGGTCTAAAGCTACTTGAAGTATCGGTCTTTCCATGATCAGCTTTATACTGAAAGGATTTAGGCTTTTCCTTGAGGTGGCAGAAAAGTTTATAGAGGGTAACGTTTAATTGTTATAATGGGGGATATGAAGTTCGAAGTCCGACACTGGTCTGGACTCGTTGGGGATAAACTTGAAAAGATCGAGCTGGAGCTAAGGCCATCTGAGTTCAGAATGGCTCCCTTTACTCACCTGAAGCCCCTGATTGCCGAAAAGGATACTCCTGTCGAAAAGGGAAAACCTGCAGTTGTTAACGTTCAGAGAATTTCCCTTCCTGCCAATACGATGGTTGGTTGTTTGAACGAAACCCGTCACGCTTTCGGTACTACTGTTAGCGTCGTTGAATATGGCAGGCCATCGTTGATAGAGGAGGAGAAGTGCATAAGTCAGGCTATATTTCTCCCCTTAGAGGATGGCGTGATAAAGAAGTCTGATTTGATCGGCGTCATCAAAGTATTTTACGTTAAAACAGACTTTTTCGGCAAAAAATTGGGGCTTGGCCAGCAGAACTTCGAGATCGTCAAGGAGCAGAGATCCGGAACACTGACCTGGAAAGAAAATGGAAACGTGGTCAGGAAGGCGCTTAGAATGGACGACATAATCTACAGAAGGGTCCACATAGCTCTTCTGGAGCCTGTTATAGCTGATGAGAGCAGAAACGTGAGGCGAAACGAAGTGGTTAAGTTGAGGATAAGGTGCATTTCACTACCAAAGAACACGGTTGTCGCACCGACTGGATTTACGGCAAATGCCTACGGAACTCTCGTCGACGTAATCCAGCATGGGAAGCCAAAGAGGGTGGAGGAGGAAAGAAAGCTCAGCCATGCGATATTTCTGCCTGTAGAAGACGGCAAAATCGAGCAGGGCGACATGCTCGGAGCAGTGGCTGTTTACTTCATAGATTTCGAGGACCTGAGAGAAGTTTTGAAAGGAGAAGAGAAGTCATTTACGACGGTTCACAGAAGCGGAGGGGGCGTGATAAGGACTGCCGTAAAGGTGCAACCCTACGGCTTCAGGAGGTCTCCAGTTGCTAGATGGGAGCCTTTGATTGCAAACGAGAGCAGGAGATTGAAGGCTGGAGAGGTTTGTATGATCTCTATCAGGAAGCTGAAGCTTCCAAAGAATACGATAGTTTATCCCTTCGGAATAATGAGGCATCCATTTGGCATTGTCCTGGACACGATTCAGAGAAGAGTGAGCAAGGTGGAGGAGGAGAAGGAGATCGAGAAGGCAGTCTTCCTTCCGATAGCAGACGGAGACGTGAGAAGGGGAGAGCTCCTCGGAATGATAACGATATACGACGTGGAGGTAAGAACCATTGACAGGATCAAGAGCTGGCTGAGGGAGTGGATCGAGCACAGGGAAGTGACGACACCGGCACTTCAGCCTTAGTTAAGCCTTTTAACCCGAAATAATCAGGAGATTGTGTGAAGATAGCGATCGCCACACCATACTATCCTCCTCACATCGGGGGCATAGAGATCCATGCGAAGAATCTGGTAGAGAATCTGAGAGAGAGGGGGCACGAAGTCACCGTTCTATCTTCCTCATCTGGATCCGACCTCGTTGTCAGGTCCTTGAAAATACCCTATTCGCCCATACCCCTCTCCTTTCCGAAAATAAAGTCCCAGATTTATCATTCACACGTTCCATCACCGTTCTTTGCCCGAAAAATGGATGAAATTGCAGAGAGAGAGGGAAAACCCCATGTAATAACGTATCACAACGACGTGATAGTTCCGAGTAGGGTTGACGGGTGGGTGATACCGAGATTCATCGGAAGCGGAATTGAGAGAGTCAACGAGTTCATAGTAAACAAACTTCTCGAAAAGGCTGACGTCATCATAGCTACAACTAAGAGCTATGCTGAGAGCTCCCCAGTTCTCTCTAAATTCATGGAGAAGGTTAAAATCGTCCCAAATGGGGTTGACGTTAGTGAATTCAGGCCCGGGAAAAACGCTGGAGAAAGAGAGCCGATAGTTCTCTATGTTGGAAGACTTGTAGCATATAAGGGTGTGGCGACGCTAATAAAGGCGATGAGCGAAGTCCAGAGGGAACTGGATGCTAATCTGGTGATAGTCGGTGATGGAGAGGACAGAAAAAGATTTGAAAGGCTTACTAAGGAGCTGAATGTGAATGCAACATTCATGGGAGTACTTTCGAAAAGAGAGGTTGCTGAATGGATGCAGAGGGCTAGAGTACTCGTTTTACCCTCATTTTCGAGATTGGAAGCTTTCGGAATAGTTCTCCTTGAAGCGATGTCCTGCTCAACGCCTGTGATTTCGGCAAACATTCCGGGGCCTTCGGAAATCGCCTTGCATGGGGGAATGACATTTAACGATGTTTCTGAACTTTCCGAAAAAATTAAGGAAATTCTAACAAGAGACCAACTCGCAACCAGACTTGGAAGGGCTGGAAGGAAAGCTGTAGAGGAGAAATTCAGCTGGGAAGTTGTTACGAATAAGATCGAGAAAATATACAACGAGCTTCTGAGCACATAGACTTCGCAATTCTTATAAATTCGGTGGGTCAATTTTTCTCATGATTCTGCTGAACCCGAAAAAGTTCAGAGGAGAGCACTTGGACGAGAAGAGCAGAGAGCTGATTCTTAAAACGATAGACTTCTTCGAGAGAATGGGAAAGAACAGGCTTAAGGAAAACGACAGGAAGATGACCTGGTATGAGGACTTTCTGGAATTCCAGAAAAAAGAGAAGATCTTCTACACTTTTCTGACACCGCCACAATACGCGGATGATCCGAATGCAAGATGGGACACTTGGCGAATTTGCGACTACAACGAAGTTCTTGGCTTCTACAGCTTGGCCTACTGGTACACATGGCAGGTCACGATCCTGGGTCTTGGGCCAATATGGATGAGCAAAAATGAAAAGATAAAGA
>CAZZIT010000146.1:0-7305 GCA_964654365.1 uncultured archaeon | reverse complement strand
TCGTACTGGGAGCCAACGGTCTCGAAGACGTTCTCGACGAAATCCAGTTTTTTGAAGTGCTCTATGATCTCGTCGAGCTTTCCCTTTGACTCTATGTCGAAGTCTATCAGGATCACTGCGAGCATGTTAAGACCAAGCTTCTGGTAGTTAGCAACCCAGTAACCTTCTTTCAGCTTTATCAGATACTCCTGCTCTTCTAAGGACTTTATCCTGTTCTGAACAGTTCTGAGTGTTACGCCGACTTTCCGCGCAACCTCGCTCTGGGTATTCCCCTGAAGTATGTACTGGATGATCTTTTTATCCACATCGTCCAGAACCTTTCGCATAATGTGAAAATCAATGGCGAATATATAATTCTTTTCACGGATTGACGAAGAGCCATCCCTTGCCCACTCTAAACCCCCTTTTGACACTCTCGAGCACAAAAATCCTCGCCTTCCGAACTGCGAACTCAAGGTCACCAGTAGCCAGATAGCAGGCTAACGCTGAGCTGTAAACGCATCCCGTGCCATGAAAGCTTCCTGTAAGCAGCTCAGCCTCAACGCTGTAGATTTTTCCCTTATCGCAAACAATGTCTCTCCCCTTCAGCTCTCCACCCGTTATCACGACTGAGCAACCGTATTTTTTGAATAACTCAAGTGCGAGCTCTTCTGGATTTTCCTTCGAGCCAAATACCTTGGCTTCAGAGTAGTTCGGCGTTATCACGCTCACCTCAGGCATAAGAAGCTCGTATGCAGATTTTTCTCCAAGCTTCCCTCCCACGCTTGCGAAAAGCACGGGATCGAGCACCTTCGGGCACTCAAGCTTTTTTATGCAATCCAGAACGGCTGTCGCGACTTCAGAATTAGGGATTACACCGATCTTCACGGCCGAAAATTCGAAATCTTCCAGCAGAGCGAAAAACTGTTCTTTGATTATCTCAGGCGGAGCGGGGTGGACAGAAAAAAGATTTCTGCTGTTCTGAACTGTCAGAGCAGTTATTATCGAACAGGGATGAAAGCTTAGCGCTTTTGCAGTCTTTATGTCCGCATTAGCTCCTGCCCCGCCGCTGGGATCGAGGGCAGAAATTGTTAAAACAGTTTTCATAAAAAATTTAGAATAGATCCTTGAGGTTTATCAGGTGCTTTCCGAGCTTTCCTCCGTAATTTCCAGCGGTGATCTTCACGACCCCGGGAATCTTTGTCGCTGCAAGTATCCCGACCTTCATTGCCTTCTTAACCGCATCGATGTTGAGCCCGTTTATGACTATCTCGTAAACTGCATTCACGCCAGCCGGAATCTGGGATCCCTCTACCTTTTCCCTGAGCGTGGGGGCAAACTTTTCGTTTGTCGAAGCCTTCAGGAATTTGTATTTGTTTGCTCCGACCTTTGAGCCAGAAGCTACGATTCCGCCTGGGAATGGAGTGATAACTCCCTCGACTTCAGCGATTGCATCTACAGCTGCTTTGGCTGCGGCTAATGCAGAAGGCTGATTTTCGCCCATTATGAAGAAGTTTCCGCCCGCGATTCCGCTTACATAGCCAAAGTGGCTCTCAACTATGAACTCCCCCTGCATCATAGGTATTGCGTAGCATTTTCTTCCACCGACTTCCGTTTCCCTCTCATAGCCATCTCCAAAGAACTTTAGCTTGAATCCTGTGTCAAACTTATCCTGGGCATCCGGCAATCCATTGAAGGCAGCTACAGTTGGAGCGGTAAGCACACATTGCCCAAGTCTCGCGAGCAGCTGCTCCTCGAGCCCTTTCTTGCTCATGTGGCAGATCTGTATGTAGTATCCCGCCCTCCCATCGGGGGTTTCAGATGGCAAGGCCTTCTTTTCTATCCCGGCCTCAGCGGGGCACATGATAACGCTCGTCCCGAAACCTGTGGCTTCATTTGCTGCAACCCAGGCCCAGTAATAGTCGTACGCTGTTATCAAAACCCTCGAAATCTTTATATCGAACGCCTCGGCAAAAGTTTCCTCAACCTCAACACCATTCACCTTCATGCGATCACCAGTCTCAATTCAAAAACTAAGATTTAAATCTTTTCAATTTCCCCGCCTCCCGATTTTGGAAAACACCAAAAGTTTTAATATTCAAAAATGTTTAAAGATTTAATATGGCGGAGAAGGTCAGGGATAGGGAACACCATGAAAGGCTTTTCAAGGCATCAATGAGCCCTGCAAGGCGCGAAATAGTTCGCGCAATAGGTATTCATGGAAAAAGCATGGATGAGCTGAAAAAAGAGCTTAAATTATCCGAATTTCAACTCAAGTTCAATCTCGACTGGCTAATCAGGGAGGGTTTCGTAAAGGAGGAAGATGGCAAATACAGACTGACTGAAGAGGGTATAGAACTGCTTGATGTTAGCTGAAAGTGAGCAAAAAGATAAAAAATTGGGTTTTTATTCGTATCCGAATTTTTTGAGCATCTCCGCAAGCTTTCCTTCTTTCAGCGTCTTTGCTGGTTCGAATATCTTCTTTCCGTAGAATTTCGCCAGCTCTTCAAGTCTCTGCGCAATTTCGACATCGCTGAAGTTCTTTGCAAGTTCGAAGGGCCCGAATGGTCTGTTGTATCCGAGCTTCAATGCCGTGTCAATGTCCTGCGGTGTTGCGACACCCATCTCGACAAGCTTCACAGCTTCGTTTATTTCGACATACATGAAGTCCATCGGGTTTACCTTGTCGGAAGCCTTGTTCAAGTCGATTTCTGGTCTCCCCTTGCTCCAGTCGTACCATCCTTTTCCAGTCTTGGCCCCGAGCTTCTTTTCGTTCACCATCTTCTCCAAGAATTCGGGCGGTTTATAATCGGGGCTAACAGTCTTTTCGTAGTACTTCATCACATGATACTGCGTGTCAACACCAACGTAGTCCATGAGCTCGAAGGGCCCCATTGGCTGGCCTATGCTCTTCATCTTCGCATCCACTTCTTCTGGCGTTGCAACACCCTTTTCTATGATGCCCATAAGCAACACGCTTCCCGGTGCGACAACCCTGTTCGCAATGAATCCGGGAACGTCCTTTTCAACCCTCACAGGCACCTTTCCAATGCTCTTCACGAATTCTACCAGCAGATTCATTACTTCATCGCTTGTCTTCTCCCCTCTTATGACCTCAACAAGCTTCATCAGAACTGGAGGATTGAAGAAGTGCAGACCGGCAAACTTATCTGGCCTATTTGTAGCTTTTGAGATATCGGATATGCTCATCGTAGATGTGTTGCTGGTGAATATGCATTCAGGCTTCGCCAATTTGTCACATTCTTTGAATGTCTGCACCTTCAGATCGAATACCTCAGGAATCGCCTCTATTATCAGATCCGCATCTTTTACAGCCTCTTCAAGGCTCAAAACTGGCTTTATTCTTTCAAGAATCGTGCTTGCTGGTTCTTTCAGCTTTCCCTTTGATTCCATCTTCTGGAGGCTGTCCTTTATCATGCTCATTCCTTTGTCGAGGAACTCCTGCTTTATGTCCCTCATCCTCACCTCGTAGCCCGCCATTGCGCACACTTCAGCAATTCCGTGCCCCATCAAGCCAGCTCCAAGAACAGCTACCTTTTTTATTCTGGCCTTTACGTCCATTCTTACCACCGTTAAGAAGGACGCAATCTAATTTAATAATCTTTCCATTTTTGCTCGACTCAGGTCACGATCTCGTCAAGTCTTTCCAGTTCCATGGCCTTCTTTATCTCCAGCATGCTAAGGTCTAACGGATCCTCTATTTTCACACCATGCTTAAGCGAGAGATTCCTCATCTCAGGCGAAGTAGGTCCGATTGCCGGATCCCCAGGAACTCTGAAGGAGACATCGAAGACCACGAACTCGAGCTCATCTTTCGGCGAATAAGCTACTGCTCCCTGAAGACCGAAGAGCCCTATGATTCCCGGCGGAAACTCCTTAGAGCAGGTTTCAATTAGATTCTCTGCGTATTCGTAAACGACTTCCTGCTTGCTTTCCCTCATCGTTACGCCAAAGTGACCGATCTCCTCATTTTTCACGGGAACATTGATCTTTAACTGCTCTCTCGCGGGCAGGTTCAGAAAGCCCTGTAGGTTAACCTGCCTGCGGTCGCTAAAGCCGACAAAGTCGAAATTGCCGAATACATCCTTTAGCGCGTAGCTGTGGAAGTTAGCGTTGAACCTCGCTCCAAGAACGTATTCCTCTATTCTCGCCCTCTTCAGCCCATCCTCGCTGATAACTCCGGCCTTAAGAAGTTCTTCCGCCTGCCTGTAGTAGTCCTCAGGAGAGACAGCGTAGAAAAATGCCCTCTCAAGAGGATTCTTTGCCTGCTGAACTTTGACGATCACGAGCCTGTCTATTTCTTCAGGAGATTTGAACTCCCTTGGAAATCTGATTTTTGCTTTTTCGAGCAGGTAGTACTGATTTCTTGCCTCATTCCTCTCTTCTGTTCTAAGCAGAAACCTGTTTCCGTATATTGGTACTCTTAGCCTTTTTTCGATTCCATCGTAGCCAACGTAGACGGCAAAACTTCTGTTCGGGATGAGAATCGTGTTAAGCTCGATCAGCTTTTCCTGAACTTCTTCGTTCAGCATGTCCCTGAAGGAATCGAGGGTAATGACGTGGTCATAAAGGTGCCTGTTGAACTTGGTGTAGAGCTTATCCCTCCCCTTCTGCACCACAATTACCGTTTTGAATCCCCAGGCTTTCGCAGAAACTCCTATTTCCTTGGCAGAATGCGAACCAAAGATTCCAATCGTTATCTCATCGTAACCCTCCACGAGCTTTTTCGGTTCCATGAAGAAACCTTAATTTCGGCTAAATTATCTTTACTATTCTCTCGTGAAGCTCGTAAAGTCTATCTGAAAGGTCTTTTAGGTAATCCGAGTCCTCCAATTTCTCTATAAACCTTTTTGGAATCTTATCTACCCCTTCAGCACCTTTTATGGCCCCTGAAATTGCTGATATCGAATCTGTATCTCCTCCGCAGTTTGCGGACTTCAAAACAGCACTCTCAAAGTCCTCTGAGGAGAACACGCAGTAGAAGCTCATTGGAACAGCTTCGAATGCTGAAATAGAGTTTCCAATTCTTTCGACCGCAAATTCCAAATCTTTATCCCTGATCTCGTATGCATATCTTATCTTATCGGAAAGAAGCTGATCATGATTTTCGGTTCTCCTTACGACTTCTTCAAGCATCTCTTCTTCACTAAAATCCAGAAGCTTGCACGCAACAGCTATCGCAACTGCTACAGCTCCAGCAATCGCTGCCGAGCCCTTATGCGTGATGCTTGACGATATCCCGGCGTATCTCTCCACGAGGTTGAGGTTGAAGTGGTAGACCAGTCCTATGGGAGCAACTCGCATCGCAGAACCGCAGGTGTCGGAAAAGATTCCTGCAGAATTCCAAGTTGCACCGCGGAGCAGATTTATGACCGCAGCCCTTGTAGTCGGGCCGATCCTGCGAGCTCCGGAGAGATACCATTTTTTCAGCTTTTCAGCGAAATTCTGTGGATCGAGGTAGACAGTCTCCAATATGGACTCCGCAAGGGCTATTGTTTGCTCCGTATCGTCAGTCCACTGCCCAGCCCTGAGATCGCTGTAGGGAGAGGGTAGAAAATCCCTGATCTCTCCGAAAAGCTGCTTTATTTTTTCTCTGCTCATCCCCTCTGCAGGCATTCCGAGTGCATCGCCAATTGCGAGGCCAAGAATGCAGCCTTCAAATCTCTCAACCACACAAACACTCTCGACCCTTCTTTAAAATCTTTCAGTTGCGAAAGTTTATTAAAAATTCGGAGGATATTTTTCCATGAGGTACAAGATTCTCTCAAGGCCGAGCTACAGCTTGCTTGAGCTTGAGCTGGAAAACGGCGAAGAGGTCCTCGCGGAGCCTGGAGCAATGGTCTACATGAAAAACGTCGAGCTCTCGCCCGAAATTAAGGGCGGACTTCTTTCAGGGCTTAAGAGGAGTTTTCTCGGCGGAGAGTCATTTTTCGTTAACAGATACGTCTCGAAGGGAAAAGGCCTTCTTGGCCTCTCGCCCAGCTACAGCGGAGACATCGCGCACGTAAAGCTATCCGGAAGGCTTTACGCCCAGAGCGGAGCTTTTCTTGCATCATCACCTGATTTGAAGATAGACGTAAAATGGGGAGGAGCAAAGACGTTCTTTGCAGGTGAGGGGCTTTTCCTCCTCAAGCTAGAGGGTAACGGAGATCTCTTTCTTTCCTCCTTCGGGGGAATAGAGGAGATAAACGTCGACGGCACCCTTTCCGTCGATACTGGGCACATAGTCGCGTTTGAAGAAACCCTAAACTTCAAAATCAGAAAGGCTGGAGGGCTTAAGGCAACGCTGCTAAGCGGAGAAGGCTTAGTTGCTGAATTCGCTGGAAAGGGAAAGATATGGATTCAGACAAGATCTATAGCGGAGTACGTAGGCTGGCTAGTTTCTCTTCTGCCCAAGCAGACGGGAAGGTCTTAGTCAAGCCTTAATTTTTTCGCCTCCTTCGCCTTGAGAATTTTGATCCCGGATAGCTTATCGAAAAGGCTTTTGACCTTCGCATTTGTTGACTTGTCGTCGTATATCAGGAATTCCGCTTCACTCAGCTCGACGGCTTTTTTGAGCATTTCGACATCGAGATTCTCGAAGGTGTACTTTGCGAAGTTGTGTCCGAATGTGAAGGGGGTCTCAAGAATTATCTCTGTCTGCCTGGGAACGTAATGCGTGCCTCCCACACCTACTGCGATCTTCCATTCCCTCCTCGTATCTCTTATTGCCTCAAATATAGCCTCCGCAACTATTTCTCCCGCTTCTCCGTTTTCCCATTCATCTTCGCTTGAGCCGATCTCGTAAAAAGCCGAGGGCTTCGAGATCTCCGTAGGGCCATGATGTGTTGCTTCAAGGGTGAACTCGAAGTCTGGAATTCTGCTCATTCTCTTTTTCAATGCCAGAGCAAAGTTTTTCATCGTGATCGGAGATGGTTTTGCCAGGCTTTTTGGCAGGCCGCCGTAAGTGTTCTCCGCAACGTTTCCGGAGACGTGCGTTGTGAAGATCTTCCTTCCGTCCTTGCTGCTGTGCCTCGATGCGAACAGGATCTCGTCGAACTTGAAGAATTTTGAAAGCCTTTCGTCGATCTTATCTGCATATATCAGCCTTTCATCAACCTCTGCAATTGCGAAATCCTTTTCAACTTGGAATACATAGTCTCCAAGCCTTCTTTTTTCGAAAGAGCCCATTGTCAGGAGGTGAGACGCTATGTTTACAGATGCGGGATCCTTTCTGGAGCAGATGACGAGTTTCATGCTATATGAGATAGTCTGCAAGCTCTTTAATTTTCCTTCCACAGTAATGGCATTTCGCAAAAACCTCGT
>CAZZIT010000145.1:0-2871 GCA_964654365.1 uncultured archaeon | reverse complement strand
TATTCAGGGAAATCTTCAGAGGCAAGAAGTTGCTGCCGGAAGACTTCATGGAGGTTAAGAGAAAAATCGAGGAAATTCTGCAGTCAAAGTCCCTTCTTGTAGCAAGGAAATCGCTCGCGGATTACATCTCATGAAATCCTTTTTGTTAGTTCCAGAAGCTCCTTCCACCTTCTGTACTTCTGCGATACGTCTTCCTTGGGCAGGAATTCCTGCGAAAAGTCCGCACAAACTCTTTTCCATTTTCCCAATGCTCTTCCCGCAACGAGGTATGAGCCAAAAAGGGAGCCAGCGAGTACAGAGCTCCTTCTTACCTTAAGCTTGGTTGCATCCGCGATTCGCTGCAGCAAAAAGTCGTTTGAGCTCATTTCGCCATCGCATCTTATCGCATCAATCTTCTCAACTTTTTTCATCAATTCCACGATCTCCGTGATCCTGAATGCAACGGCCTCAAGGAGGGCCTTTACAAGATCTTCTCTCCGCATGCTGTTCGTAATGCCATAGAGAAGCCCCGGGACTGAGACGTAGTGCGGGGTTGAAATACCAACGAAGGAGGGAATGATGTACAGATCGTTTTTCGAGGCAAATGCCATCTCAGAAGTCTCCTTAACATTTTCTATTATTCCGAGCTCCTTGAATAGGTCGACAGCGGAACCGCTGTAGTAAAGCATCCCCTCAAGCATGTACCTTTTTTCTCCCTTCAGCTTCCATGCAATCAGCGGCAGAAGCTTCGGAAAAACCTCAGCCTCTTCGCCCACGTTGAGATCCACGAAGCTTCCAGTTCCGTTCGTCACCTTTATCTCTCCCCTGTCCCAGCATCCGAGGGAATAAAGCGAGGAGGACTGATCTGCTATCACCCCAGTTATTGGCACTCCTCTGTATTCCCCAAAAACAGCGTCGCTTTCAAGAACATCCGGGAGCATTTCTTCATCAATGTCCGCGATCTCCATTATCGTCTCGCTCCACCTTAGATTGAATGGGTCAAAGATTGCAGTTGCCGCAGCATTTGAGTAATCCGTTAAGTGCTCTCCGCATAGCTTGTAGATAAGCCAGCTGTCAATCGTTCCAGCTTTCAGTCTGAACTCCTCGGGCCTCTTTATCTGATCTAAAAGCCACCGAAGCTTCACGCTTGAATGAGTTGGAATGAAGGAAAAGTCGGCAACTGACATCAGCCATTTCGCAGTCCTTCTTTTCTTGATCGTTGGCAGTATCGCAGCGCTTTTCTGCACAATCTTGCCCAGAATTTTCCCAATTCTTATCTTGACATTTCTGTTCAGACGTGATGCAACTTCAAGCGCCCTTGAATCCTGCCAGCCAAGTGCTGGGAAAACTGCACTCTTACTCTTATCATCCCAGAGGACGACTGTGGTTCTCTGGTTCGTGATTCCTATTGCTTCTATTTTGTATTTCTCAATTGCGTAATCCAAAAGCATCTTAGCTTTCCTTGCAAGGTCCTCAACATCGATCTCCACCCATCCCGGGTAAGGGGATCGCTTCACTATTGGTTCTCTTTTTATCTCCAGAAGCTTTTCGTCGCAGACGGCGAGCTTTATGCTCGTCGTTCCGGCATCGATGACTGCGATCATCAGATCATCTCAAGCAGCAGTTCAACGAAATCTTTTCCCCTTAACGCTGCTTTGCATGCAGGACATGCAGTAACGACTTCGAAATCCAGCTCCTTTCGCCTCTTTTCCGCAATTTTTTCCGCATTCTCAGGATATAGCAGCCTGTAAATTCCTCCGTATCCGCAGCAGGCTGTTTGCCTTTTGCTGAACGCTGGCTCGACTATCTCAAATCCACATGCTTTCAGGAAATTCCTCGGCTCCTCAATAAGGCCGAGTTTTCTGGCCATCAGGCAGGGGTCGTGGTAGGAAACCGTGCCTCCAATCCTTGAAGGCTTCAATAAGGTGAGCAAATGATCGGAATTGATTCCAATTTCCCTCATTATGGACACGCAGTGTGGACAGCTGCTTATCACCTTCTCATAGTCCGAAGCGACCTTTTTCAGCTTTGAAAAGTGCTCCATGTACCTTTTGTCACCTATCTCGTAGTAGGGCATCCCGCAGCAGACAATTTCCGAAGTTAGGGCGAAATCAACGCCGAGCTTCTCCAAACATTCAACTGTTTTTTCAAAAAGACCGAATTCGAAAGTTCTGCATCCAGGAAAGTACAGAATTTTGCCATCCCTTTCTTCAATTCTCTTCGATAGCTTTCTCATCCATCGATCTATTTTGTCAGCATATTTTCCGCTTCGCAGTTTTCTAAGGCAATCGTTTACGCTTATCTCCATCTTGCAGTTCTCCCTGCATGCATCGCATGGAAGGCAGTGGTAAATCGCTTCCTCGCCGCCAAAGTATGCAATCCTGGATTTCACTGACGGAGATACCGTAAGCCTCCTTTCAGCATCGAAAACTGGGCAGGAGTAGAGACACATGTTCGGGCAGAGCATGCATTTTACGATTTCGTCTCCACTTCCGAGCTTCGGGATCACCTTTGCAAGTCTGAGCTTCGTTTTGAGGTCTGTCTGGCTGAGGATTCGCATTATGAGCTTCGGGTTCATTGCAGAACACCTCTGTTCATTATGTTGTTTCTGTCAATGATGAATTTCAGTTCCTTCAGCAGAGGCAAAAAGCTTCCGAATTCTTCACCCAGCCAGGCTCTTCTAAGCCTTCCTATGCCATGGTGGTGCGTCGTGTTGCCGCCGTTTTCCAGCGAAGCCATGATGGCCCTACGCCACACTTCTGAGTAGTACTCCTCAGCGTTCGCTGGAAAGCCGGCGAAGGTGAAGTAGAAACACAGCCCGGTCTCGTAGAAATGCGATGCATGTGCCGATGCTGTTACAGTCCCCTCAACACTCCTTATGGCATCTATTAC
>CAZZIT010000144.1:0-2683 GCA_964654365.1 uncultured archaeon | reverse complement strand
CCTTTCGACAGAATCCTTGGTTACATCGCTTACCTTTATCACCTCTATGAGCTTATTCAGCTGCTTCGTCACCTGTTCCAAAACTCTCTCGTCCCCTTTTACAACGATGGTCATTCTCGAGAGGTCCTCCCTCTCCGTCGTGCCCACGGTTAGGCTTTCGATGTTAAAGCCCCTTCTCCTGAAAAGCGATGCTACTCTCGCCAGAACTCCTGGTTTGTTCTCGACGAGCACAGCGATCGTGAACCTCATATCAATCCCCCTCGATTATATCCTTTAATCCCTTCCCGGGCGGCACCATCGGTAAAACGTTGGCCTGAAAGTCAACTCTGAAGTCGACAACAACGGGGACATCGCTGTTATCCTTAACGAACTTGAAAGCATCCTCAACCTCGCTTGGCTTCTCAACCGTGATTCCGAGAGCTCCAAAGCCATTTGCGATCTTCTCAAAGCTTATCTTCTCGCAGCCGATGCAGGTTGCAGAATATCTCTCCCTGTAGAAAAGCTGCTGCCACTGCCTGACCATTCCGAGGTATCCGTTGTTCATGATGAAGACCTTGACGGGGATCTCGTAGTGAACGCAGGTTGCGAGCTCCTGAATGTTCATCAGAAAGCTTCCATCGCCTGCGATGTCTATGACCTCCTTATCTGGGCACGCAACCTTCGCTCCCATGGCAGCCGGAAAGCCAAAGCCCATCGTTCCAAGGCCGCCGCTGCTTATAAACTGTCTTGGATGCTTCACCTTGAAGAACTGTGCTGCCCACATCTGATTCTGCCCAACCTCGGTCGTGATTATGGCGTCAGGGAAAAATTCGCAGGCCTTTTCGATTACGAGCTGCGGTTTAAACCCCTCTTTTCTGTACTTCAACGGGAATTTCTCTCTCCACTCCCTGACCTTTTCTTCCCACTCCTTTCTCTGCCTGTACTGCAGATACTTCTTCATCTGAGCTAAGATCTTCTTCGCATCTCCAACGATTGGCACATCCACGCGAATGTTCTTTCCAATCTCCGCCGGGTCAATGTCTATGTGGATTATCTTTGCTTCCGGAGCAAAAAGTGCTGCATTTCCAGTGGTCCTGTCGCTGAACCGACAGCCAACGGCTATTATCAGATCGCTTTCGCTGATCGCATAATTGGCGTACTTCGAGCCGTGCATTCCGACGAAGCCGAGGCATAAGGGGTGATATTCGCTGATCGAACCCTTTCCCATCAGCGTTGTAACCACGAAGGCTGGAATCGTTTCTGCAAGCTCAGTAAGCTCTTTCTCTGCATTCGAAATCCTGACTCCACCGCCGGCCAGTATTATCGGCCTCTCGGCTTTCATTATCAGCTCAGCAGCCTTCTTTATCTGCATTGGATGCCCCTCGTACTTCGGCTTGTAGCCCATCAGCTCGACTTTGCTAGGGTATTCGAATTCGATTTCAGCTTGAGAGATATCCTTCGGAATGTCCACCAGAACTGGACCAGGACGACCAGTGGAAGCTATGTGAAAAGCCTCCCTCACTATCCTCAGCAGGCTTTTCGGATCTGTGACGAGGTAGTTGTGCTTCGTAATCGGCATCGTGATTCCGGTTATGTCAGCCTCCTGGAAGGCATCGTTTCCAATCAGGCTCCTTGCGACCTGTCCCGTGAAGACAACTATCGGCGATGAATCCATGTATGCATTTGCAATCCCTGTAACGGTGTTCGTCGCACCCGGGCCGGAGGTTGCGAAGACAACTCCAACCTTTCCGCTTGCCCTTGCGTAACCATCCGCTGCATGCGTCGCTCCTTGCTCGTGCCTTGTGGTGATGTGCCTTATATTCGAATCGTAAAGTGCATCATAGATCTCGATGATCGCTCCCCCGGGTATGCCAAAGATGACCTCAACGCCCTCCTTTTCAAGAGCCCTGACAAAGGCATCGGCAGCACGCATAAACCCACCTCAGAGTAGCTTTAAAACAGGACTACAGCTACAATCAACGCCAAATTTGCTAGGTAATCCATTGGCATTCCCTGGCCAAATCTGTTTAAATATTTTTGCTTTTACATTCTCATCTCACGTCTGAACGCATCCATGCCCGTGATCGCTCTGCCAAGGATGAGCGTGTGGATGTCGTCGGTACCCTCGTAGGTGTAAACGCTCTCTATGTTTGCCATGTGCCTTATCGGTGAGTAGTCTAAGCTTATTCCGTTTGCTCCGAGAATTTCTCTTGCTGTCCTCGCGCAGAACCTTGCCACTCTTACGTTGTTCTTCTTTGCCATAGAAATCTGCTCTGGAGTCGCTTTTCTATCGTTCATCAGCTGAGCCAAGCGAAAGCTCAAAAGCTGCCCCTTGGTGATCTCGATCAGCATTTCAACTAGCTTTTCCTGAACTAACTGGAAAGAAGCTATGGGGACTCCGAACTGCTTTCTGTTCTTCGCATAATTCAGAGCGGTCTCATAGCAGTCCATCGCAGCCCCCAATGCACCCCAGGATATGCCGTACCTTGCCTGATCCAAGCAGCTCAGGGGAGCTCTGATCCCTACGGCGTTGGGCAATCTGTTCTCTTCAGAGACTCTGCAGTCCATAAGATAAAGTTCCCCCACATCTCCAGCCCTCATCGACCCCTTTTTCCTGATCGGGGATTGCTTGAATCCCTTTGTCCCTCTTTCTACGATAAAACCCTTCACCTTTCGGTCCTCGACATCCCTTGCCCATACTATG
>CAZZIT010000143.1:0-5634 GCA_964654365.1 uncultured archaeon | reverse complement strand
CTTTCGATGCTGCTCTCGGAGCATGTTCTCTAAAAGATTTTTATACTCTCTGCGGAAATTCGTTTGATGGCACTTGAAGCGCTTAAAGACATTGCAAGGAAGATAATGGGATCAACGGCAATCGACAAGAAATTCGTCGAGGAAATGGTCAGAGACATTCAGAGAGCCTTGATAAAGGCCGATGTAAACGTCAGACAGGTAAAGGAGATAAGCGAGGCGATAAGGAAGAGGGCGCTTAGCGAAGAGGTTCCCGAATACTTCGACGCTAAGGAGCAGATTCTGAGGATAGTCTACGAAGAGCTGCTGAAAGGAGTTGGCGAAGGACTTGAGATACCGCTTAAGAAGGCGAAGATAATGCTTGTTGGCTTGCAGGGAAGCGGAAAGACGACGACTGCGGTGAAGCTTGCGAAGTATTTCAAGGACAGAGGCCTTAAAGCTGCGGTTGTTGCCGGCGATACCTGGAGGCCAGCGGCTTACGAGCAGTTGAAACAGCTTGCGGAAGCAAATTCGATCGCATTTTACGGTGAAAAGGGAAAAAATGCTGTGGAAGTCGTTAAAAGAGCACTGGAGAGCTCAAAGGAGGACATAATTATAATAGATACTGCAGGTAGGCATGCACTTGAAAAGGAGCTTATAGACGAGATGATTGCAATAGCGAAGCTTGCAAATCCTGAATACAAGTTCTTAGTCCTAGACGCCGCCATAGGACAGCTTGCGAGCAAGCAGGCAAAGGCATTTCACGAGGCGATAGGAATAAATGGAATAATCATAACGAAGTTCGATGGCACAGCAAAGGGGGGTGGTGCTCTCAGCGCTGCAAGGGAAATCGGGATTCCGATTGCGTTCATAGGAATGGGAGAAAAGGTTGAGGATTTTGAGAAATTCGATCCAACGAGCTTCATCTCAAGGCTTTTGGGAATGGGAGATCTGAAATCGCTCATCGAAAAGATCGAGAGGATCGCAGCGGAAGAGGAGATCGACGCTGAGGCCTTTCTGAAAGGCAATTTTACTCTGAAGGATATTTACAAACAGATAGAGGCTATGAACAAGCTCGGACCGATAAGGAAGGTGCTCGACATGATCCCAGTTTTTGGCCTCGGAGTCGACGACAGGACGGCTGAGATGACTCAGGAGAAGATGAAGAGGTTCAAGGTCATCATGGATTCAATGACGGAGGAAGAGCTGCTGAATCCCAAGATCATAGATAGCTCGAGAATAAGGAGGATAGCCATAGGTAGCGGCACGTCCCAGCAGGAAGTCAGGGAGCTTTTGAGGTATTACGAGACTGTAAAGAGCTTCATGAAGAAGATGAAAAAGAAGAAACTTCCAATTAAGGGTCTTAAGCTCGGGATATGAAAGCCGGGATAGATGAGGCGGGAAAGGGTTGCGTTATAGGTCCACTGGTTGTTGCAGGAGTTGCGTGCGATTCCGAGGAATATCTCAAATGCATCGGAGTGAGGGATTCAAAGAAGTTAAGCCAAAAGAAGAGAGAAGAGCTTGCGGAGAAGATCAGAGAGGTTGCGAGGGTTGAAGTGATAAAGATACCTGCAAATAAGCTCGACGAAATGATGGAAACGAAGACAATAAACGAAATACTGAAGGAGTGCTATGCTGAGCTCATAAGAAGGCTTAAGCCTGAAATAGCTCTCGTAGACAGCCCCGACGTTAAGCCTGAAAGGCTCGCATCCCAGCTCAGGGAAATGACAAACGTGGAGGTCATTGCGGAGCACAGAGCGGATGATAGGTATCCCTTAGTGTCTTCAGCTTCGATCATTGCGAAGGTGGAGAGGGATAGGGAGATAGAGGCGCTAAAGCAGAGCTTCGGCGACTTCGGAAGCGGATATGCAAGCGATCCGAGAACAAGGGATTACCTGAAAAAGCTTAAGGAGATTCCCCCATTCGTTCGAAAGAGATGGAAAACGATTGAGAGACTTTCACAGAAATCTATAACCGATTTTCTTTGAGCTTATCCTTGGAGCTCTCCAGCTCTTTCAGCCTTTTGAGAAGGATCTCCCTGATCGCTAGCAGGTCTTCTCTGAGCATTTCAAGTTCTCTGATCTTTTCCTCGATCTCCTTCAGCTTTCTCTCGCCATACTTCAGCGTCAGCTTTATCTGCTCCGTTTCTCCAGCAACGTCGTACATATCGATCATCTCCTTAATCTCGCTCAAACTGAAGCCGAGCCTTTTTCCACGCAGGATGAGCTTCAGCCTCGCCTTGTCCTTCTTCGTGAAAATTCTCTGGTTTCCCGAAGTTCTGCCCGGGGATAGAAGACCGAGCTCCTCGTAATACCTTATGGTCCTCGTGCTTATCTCGAACTCACGGGCAAGTTCCGAAATCGTAAACGTTTCCCCTTCTTCACCCGGGGGCATCGAAATCGAATAACTCCGATAGCATAAAAATATTTCTGCCATATAAATAACGTTAACGTAAACGTAAAATTTAAGTATTGTTCGTCCAAAAATGGTGTGGTGAGAGAATGCTCGAAAACGATTTCTTGCTTACCGAGGAGGAGGCAAAACTTCGTGAAGAAGTGAAGGAGTTTGCCGCTTCCATAGATCCAGAGCTGATTCGCAGGATGGACAGAAATGAAGTGGATTATCCATTCGAATTCATCAAAGCCTGCGCAGAAAGGGGTCTTCTGGGCTTGAGATTTCCAAAAGAGTATGGAGGCAGGGGAATGCCCTGGACAGCAGAAACCGTCGCTCTTGAAGAGATTGGAGTTCTCGGAATGGGAATTGGCTGCGCGTATTCGATGGTAAGCATAGTAGGTGAGGCGCTTTACAGATTCGGCAACGAATGGCAGAAGGAGGAATTCCTAAAGCCGATAGTGAAGGGAAAAAAGATCTCTGCAGAGGGGCTGACAGAGCCGAGGGGTGGAAGCGACTTTTTCGGCACAACAACGAGGGCGGAGAAAAAAGGAAACGTATGGGTGCTGAATGGCTCGAAGAGGTTCATCGCGGGCGGAAAGGTTGCGGACTTTTACCTTGTATATGCGAGAACAGATCCGAACGCTCCAAGCCACAAGGCGTTAACGGCATTCATCGTGGAGAGAGATAGAGGGGTGGAAATCGAGGAAATCTACAACCTGATGGGCTTCCGTGGAATGGGTACGGCGAGAATAGTTTTCAAGGACCTTGAGGTTCCAAAAGAATACGTTATGGGGGAGGTCAACAACGCGAGGGTGATCTTCAACAGAATGATGATCCCCGAAAGACTCACATCAGCTGCAGGCTCCTTAGGCGTGAGAGCTGCGCTTGAGGTTGCAATGAAGTATTCGGAGAAAAGGAAGGCTTTTGGCAGAAAGATCAGGGAATTTCAGGGCGTTAACTTCATGGTTGCGGAAGCGCTTACAAAGCTCGACGCCGCAAGGGCTCTCGTCTACAACGCTGCAAGGGCGGTGGACCTCTACGATCAGGGGAAATCAACGCTTGACCCGCGAAGACTCGTGAGCGAGGCAAAGCTTTTTGCGACCGAAATGGCCTGGGATGTCGTGAACAAGGCAATGCAGATCCTTGGCGGAATAGGCTACACCCAGGTATATCCAGTCGAGAGAATGCTCAGGGATCTGCGCCTTGGCTTGATATGGACCGGCAGCAACGAGATCATGAAAGTCCTCATTCAGCACGAGGCCTACAATCTCATCGGGCTTCCCTCAAAGGACAGGGATTACGAGAAGGACGCGATGGACTGGTATAAGGAGTGGGAAAAAGTTTACGAGTGAACTTCTATTATTTCTCCTTTTTCGACCGCAGACTTTTCGAGTTCCTCAAATTCCTCGAAATCCTCGACGATTTCTCGTTTTGCCCTTGTTTCTGGATGCTTTGCAACCATCAGGGAGCAGCAATCTTCGTACGGATGAATTGAAATCTCGTAGGTGCCTATTTTCTTTGCAAGTTCCACAATCTCTTCTTTGTCGAAACCCAGGAGCGGTGGAAGCACTGCAAGCTTTGAGGCGGCATAGATCACGTTCAGGTTCTCAAGCGTCTGGCTTGCAACCTGCGAGATGTTGTCTCCCGTAATGATGGCCTTTGCCCCTTCCTTTTCCGCCACCATGTTCGCCATCCTCATCATGCTTCTCCTGTAAACGACCATTCTGATCTTCGGGGGCACTATTCGGATTATCTCCATCTGAACATCTTCGAATGGAATCATGTAGAGCCTCAGGCTTCCCTGATACTCGGCGAGCTTCTCCGCTAGCATCAGGATTTTCTTTCTTACCTCCTTGGAATGGAGGGTTTTGTTGAAGAAGTGCACCAAAACAGTTTCGCAACCCCTCTTCATCGCCAAGAAGCTTGCAACTGGGCTGTCGATGCCTCCCGAAACGAGCGAAACTACTTTCCCGGCGCAGCCAATTGGGAGTCCGCCGATTCCCTCGACCCTCTTCGAATAAACGAGTGCGAATTTCTCACCGATCTCGACCCAAACGGTGACATCGGGATTATCGAGGTCAACCCTTTTTCCAGTTCTCTCAACGACGACTCTTCCAAGCTCCCGGTTTATCTCAACAGAGTTAAGGGGAAAATTCTTGTTTCTCCTCGAGGTAGAAATTCTGAAGGTCTCAAATTTTTCTGGGAGAACCTTGAGGACGGCAGACTCAATTGCGGACATGTCCAGTTCCGTTTTATAGCCGACTCCAAAGTACCTAATTCCAGGAACTTTTCTCAGCCTCTCCTCGATTCCTTCATAGTACTCCACTTCGATCCATCCATATCTCCTCTTTGCCTTTGCGAATCTGCTGATGTTCTCCACGAGTTTTCTCTCGAAAAATGCCCTGTTCTCTCCCTTGGTCCCGATCTCTCCGTAGTGCACGATGCAGATCTCCACGAGCAGAATCCCCACAAAGATATTTAAAGAGTTCTGCCGAGATCTGACATGGATATCCTCACTGCAGCGGAGAAGATAAAGTCGATGGAAATAAGGGGGGCTTCGAGGATCGCGAAGTTCGCAGCAGAGGTTATGAAAGAGCATGCGCTGAGGATAAGGGAAAACTTTGACGAAGAGATGCTGAGGGCATCGCAGATCCTCCTGAACACCCGTCCCACTGCTGTGAGCCTCTACAATGCCGTCAACTACATAATGCAGTATCGAGGGGAAAGCATAGAAGAGAAAAGGGAAAGCGCTGTGAAGAGGGCCGAGGAGTTCATTGGCTGGGTTGAGACCGCTCAGAAAATAATTGCTGAGATAGGAGAGAAAAGGATAAGGGATGGCTCTACCGTACTGACACACTGCAATTCATCAGCAGCTTTAGCCATCATAAAGAGAGCCCACGAGGTTGGAAAAAGAGTCGAAGTCCTTGCCACGGAGTCGAGACCGCGCTGGCAAGGGCACATAACCGCAAGGCAGCTGAGAGAGGCGGGAATAGATGTCACGATCATCGTTGACTCGGCTGTGAGGTATTTCATCAACGACGTTGACTGCGTCCTCGTAGGTGCGGATACGATTACTGCAAATGGAGCCCTCGTTAACAAAATCGGAACATCGCAGGTAGCCCTCTGTGCCAAGGAGGCAAGAGTTCCTTTTATGGTTGCTGCAGAGACGTTTAAGTTCAGTCCGAAGACGCTTTTTGGCAATCTCGTGGTCATTGAGGAGAGGTCGCCAGAAGAGGTGGCTCCAAAGGAGCTGATCGATCTCGG
>CAZZIT010000142.1:0-4484 GCA_964654365.1 uncultured archaeon | reverse complement strand
CTTCCCGCACTTCTGCGCCAGATTTATCACGAAAGAGTCAAGCTCATCCTCATCCTCGAAGACCACGTTCGTTCTCAGGTTCGTGTATGAGCGATGGAAAACGTAGATGGGTTTTCTGTATCCGTTGCAGGAAATGTCCTCTATGTTCGGGTCGTACATGAGCGGAGTGATGCGGTCGTAGAGGATGGTTCTCTTCATTATGTGGTAGAGAATTCGTGGATAATTCGAGACGTCCAGTTCTATTCTGAAGTCGTCGAGTATCTTGTTCACCTTATTCCTGAGTGCAGAGAACTTGTCCCAGATCTCCTGGGGTTTTATCGTGTAATACTCGAGCTTCTTCACGATATCCCTTACGAGAGAATCTTCTTCCTGACTTAGAGGGGGCTCATTTATCGCGTAAGCATATTCGTTTTCCTCGTCGCTGTAGAGGATATGAGCGCTTGCAAAAATGAATCTCGAGTATATGGGATATTTTTCAACCTCATACCATCCTTCAGGGGGTTTAAATTCCTGCATTAACTTCTTGGAAAGATTTTTTGAAGCTTCTTCGTCGAGCCACTCGCCCCTTGCACTCTTTCTTATGACTTCAAAAACTCCCCTCAATTCCTTAGTTGTTCTCGGCGCCCCCTTGCTGATCCTGAATCTTGTCTGCATGGCCGATCTTAAACTTTAAAGAATAAAAGATTTTTCACGGCACAGGCACGATTCAGAAGACAAAAATTTTATTTACACTTTCGGAAAATCGACCTGCATGGCAAGAAAACCAGCGAGGATGTGGAGGAGAATTAAGAGACCTTACACGAGGGTCGAGTACATAGACGGCGCTCCGGGGACGAGGATAAAGATGTTCGACATGGGAAATCTGCAGGCTGACTTTCCAGTCATGCTGACCCTCGTTGCCAAGGACGCGGTTCAGATAAGGGACAACGCATTAGAGGCTGCGAGAGTGATTGCGAACAAGTACATCGCAAAGTATGCTGGATCGAGCAACTACAAGCTAAAGGTAAGGATTTTCCCCCACCATGTTCTCAGGGAGCACAAGATGGCCGTTGGAGCTGGAGCTGACAGAGTCTCTCAGGGTATGAGGGCAGCTTATGGACGCCCTGTGGGCAGAGCTGCTCAGGTTAAACCTGGAACGAAGATAATGTCGATCTGGATAAAGCCAGAGCATTTCGATTTCGCAAAGGAGGCCTTCAAGAGGGCGGCAATGAAGTTGCCCACAGACACAAAGGTCATCGTTGAAAAGGGTGCAGAACTGCTGAAGGGCAAAATATAATTTTTATGAACAGATTAGGCCACATAGGCCTCGCCCTTTTGGTTTTCTCTCCTTTAGTAGGAAAATTCGATTTGAGCACAATTTTCTTCGCGGTCGCACTAACGCTTGCCCCTGACATAGACCTCATCCTCAGGCTCGAGCACAGAAAGTACACGCACAACATCACATTTGCACTTTTAATCGTAATACTCGTGTTCATGTTCTCAAAAAGCCTTTTTCTTGCCTTTTTGACCTTTGTCAGCGTTCTTGTGCATGTAATTGCGGATCTCCTAACGATTCAGAAGTTCGCCCCACTCTATCCCTTCTCGAAGAAAAAATACGCATTGAGGCTTTTCAAGTCCAATAATACTGCGATAAACACCGCAGTCCTCCTCCTTGGGCTTGCATCCTTTGCCTACTTTTCCGATCTCAGTTTTTCAGATCTCCTGAGCAGATTGGCAAAGCTTATCTGAACGCCATAAGTCACACTCTATGGAACCTCTGTTCACCCTCGATGTCGGTTCGACAACTCAGGACTTCGTGCTCTTCTCCGATGACAATTTGAGAAATTGTCCCAAGGCCGTGCTCCCCTCTCCGACGAGGATAGTAGCGAGCAAGGTCGAGGGGGCGGGATGTGACGTTTTCCTCCACGGCTACACGATGGGAGGGGGTGCGGTAACTAAGGCGGTGAAAAGGCACATCGAGAAAGGCTTCAGGGTTTTCGCAACAAGGAGAGCCGCGCTGACATTTGCTGACAACTTGGAGAAGGTAAGGGAGATGGGCGTGATAATTGTTGAGCATTCCGAAGCTCTACCGATCAGGACTGCGGATGTAGACATGGAATTTTTTTCAGCGCTGCTGGGAAGAATTGGTCATCAACTTCCGCAGCTTTTTGCGATCGCAGTTCAGGATCACGGCTTTGCTCCGAACGATAGCAACAGGCTCTTCAGATTCAAGATGTTCAGGAGGGTGATTGAAAGGGAAAAGAGCCTTGAAAGACTGCTTTTTAGCGAGAGAGAGCTTCCAATTGAGTTTAACAGAATGTTCGATGCCATGAGTTCTGTGAAGGACTTCTGCTGGGCAGAGGTATTTGTTTCTGACACATCATTTGCTGCGATCTCAGGTTTGGCGCATTTCGCAAAGCTTCCTGCGCTGCTAATAAACTTCGGAAACTCGCACACGACTGCAGCTGTTGTGGACAAAGACTGGGAGATAAAGTCAATCGTGGAGCACCACACGAGTGTGCTTAGGGAAAAGGGGAGAGAGTACACGAGATGGTTTTTCGAAAAGTTTCTGAAGGGAGAAATAGACAACGATTACGTTCTGTCAGATCTCGGTCACGGATGCTTTTTGAGAGAAGTAATCGATGTGGAGGAAGTGCTTTGCACAGGTCCAAATGCCAATCTCGGAGATTATGAGGAGGTAAGAGGAGATCCCATGATAGTTGGAAACATTGGGCTCAGAGCTATGCTTGAAAGGAGAGGAGAGGTCTGAAGCTCAGATTCTCTTTGATTGCTTCTGATAAAGCTCCTCGACCCTTCCAATAGTGTCCGCCTCGCTTAAATCTTTATCTTCCCTCAGCCTTATAAATCTCGGGAAGCGCAGCGCGTAGCCGCTTTCATACTTCGGGCTTTTCTGGATCTCCTGGTAAGCGACCTCGAAGATGTACTTCGGCTGAAATTCGACCCTCTTTCCCTCGTGCAGGACTATTGTCTGCTTGAACATTTCCGTCAGTTCCTCGAGGTCTTCATCTGTGAACCCTGTCGCGACCTTCCCCACTTTAAGCAATTTTCCGGTTATTTCATCAACGCAGGCAAGCTCGTATGAGCTTATCAGATGGCTTCTTTTTCCTTCGCCCCATTCTCCGCCAACAACGACGAGGTCGAGTGTCTCCATAACGGACTTAAGCTTGAGCCAGTTTTTCCCCCTTTTTCCTGGAACGTATGGGGAATTCGGATTTTTCAGCATCACTCCTTCGTGGCCCGCATTTATCGCCTCGCTGAATATTCTCTCTATCTCCTCCCTTTCTGCCGTTATCACCTGCTTCGCTATTTTTACTCTCTCTGACTCCGAGATCACGGACTCGAGGATCTTCCTCCTCTCAACGAGGGGCTTGTCGATTATCTCCCCATCCATATACAGAATGTCAAATGCGTGGAACTGCAACGGGATTTTTTCGACCATTCTTGAAACTCCGTGCTTCCTCCTGAACCTTCTGAGAACGTGCTGGAATGGCATCGGCTTTCCGTCCTTTACGGCGATCACTTCCCCATCGAGAATCACGCCCTCTCTGACGGTCTTCTTGACCTCCTCCACGATCTCGGGTAGCGCATTTGTCACGTTCTCGAGCCTTCTCGAATAGATTCTCAGCTCGCCATTTCCGTAGTGTATCTGCACCCTACTCCCGTCGAATTTCCATTCGACCGCAACCCTCCCCATTTCTGCAATTACCTCATCAAAGCTTTCAGCGACCTGGGCGAGCATCATTCTGACTGGCGTGTGGAGCTCTATCTTTATCCCTTCCAGTCCTTCCTTTCCCTTGCTCTTCGCTATCACCGCAACCCTTCCGAGATCGTTTGTGACCATATATGCTCTTTCAACGAGCTCTTCGCTGACCTCAAAGGCTCTGGCAATCGCATCCCTCACTATTCCTTCTCCAACTCCAAGACGCATTTCGTTCATTATAAGCCTCGTGATGTATTTCGCCTCCTTCGGCGATGCAACTCCGTATAGACCTGTTAGCAGCAGTATTTTCTTTTTTCTGCTCCCCTCTCCAGTCAGCGATGAGATCTCGTCAAATATCTCCCTGACCCTGCGAATCGTAAGCTCCTCAGTTTCGAGGGTCAGCAAGCTTCTTCCCGCGATCAGCTTCTCGCCGACAAGCCCGAGGTCCCCCAGCTCTCTGACGAGATCCTCGATTTTCTCCTTTCTCAGCCCGCTTATATTTTCGAGGGCTTCGTAGAGAAGCCCTATCCCGACCCCGAGTTCCCTTTCTTCCCAAGGTGGATAGATCTTGCCCATGATGAACAGGACGACGTTGTAGAGGTCATCATCGTCCCCTATTTTTTTTATGAAGTCCGAAATCCTCGCTGTTAGTTCGAGTGTCGAGGAAATCTTTTCGATGACCTCGCAGAATTCTGCAAATTCTCTGAACAGCATAATTTTAAGTATGAAGGAAGTTAATTAAGCTATTCCTCAAGGTCCCATCCGCTGCTCGGATCACCTGCGA
>CAZZIT010000141.1:0-5844 GCA_964654365.1 uncultured archaeon | reverse complement strand
GGGAATAAAAAAAGCCATACTACTCGGAAATGATAGCGCGGTTTACTTCGAAGCCTTCGAAAGAAAATTTGTAATGGTTGGTGTGGACAGGAAATTGGCCGGAACAGCAAGAGTGATTGCAAGAAAGCTTCTTTTTGGGAGCAGGAAAAAGCTTGACCTTAATTCTCTCGAGGAGGTTTTTGAATTTGCGAAAAGAGTGGAGAATGCGAGTTTGGATGAACTGGCCAAGTTAAGGTGATCTGCATGCTCTATGAAATCCTGAGCGTGATATTTGGGTTTGGGATCGGGTTTATAGTCACCTGGAGATTTGTGGAAATCGGGGTTCGCAGGGAAGAGGAAAAGTTCGGCGAAGTTAGAAAGGCCAAAATAGCAGAATTAACTAGTAAGATTGAGATTCCAGCAGAAGTAAGGCCTGAAAAACCACCTTCAAGCCTCGAAGAGTTGCTGGACTATATAAGCGGGAAGTACATGCTTTCAGAAGTCACTCTTTTAACTCCAGATGGATTGCCGATAGTATCTAACAGCTCAACTCCTGAGGAAGACACGGCAAACGCTCCGGAGTTCATAAAGGTGGCAAACCAGCTTCTGAATTCGGACAGAATCGTGCTAACCGGGGGAGATACTAGAATTGTGGTCATTCAAATCAATCCAGACGTTTTGCTATATGCGAAGGTTCCGAGAGAACTTTCTCGGCCTGAACTCGAGAAATTAAGGAGTGAGGTAAACTCAATGCTGGAGGGGTTGATATGATCGCCACACTCCTTCTCTCCATTCTGATCTTTTCAGTTTCTGCGGGCGAGAACGTTACGATACCTGTTGCCGAACCCACACTCTTGGAGGCAGAAGATCCGTGCATGTTCTTCTGGGAGAGCATGAGCAACGTCGCATTCGTTCAGCCGGGAGAGCATGAATTGCAGATCGGGCTAACATGCTCGCAGGGAATAAAAGTCGTGACTGCGAATGGATCTAGGCTTGCAGCGATCTCGGTCTCTCCCGCCAAGCCAGAGAACTTGCTGAAATATGCTGTGTATCTTGAAGAGGAGCTCAAAAAGGTTGGAAGGAACTATACCCTTCTGAGTGAAGATGTGAAGAAGCTCTCTGAGAGGGTGAGAGAACTTGAGCAGGAGAAAGAGAAGCTTAGAAGTGAAAAATATCTTCTTGAGAATGAGCTTAGAGCATATAGGGAGAGTTACGAACAGCTTCAGGCAAGGTATTCCGCCGTAAGCCAGGATCTTGAGAGCAAGAAGAGCAAACTTTCGCAAATGGAGTCCGAGCTTAAGAGTCTTTCGGAGCAGAGCACGATTTACAGAGCAGCAACTTTCTTCTTGGTCTCAGTCTTCTTGGGTTCCTTCACAGCTACAGCAATAATGCTGCGCAGGTCCTAAGGGTTGAAGATTTCTTCAGAATTCGTTGTAAAATTTTTTCCAAAACTCGCGTGGAGGATGAAGCGGTAACTCAGATCGGCCTTTCCGCCCTTGAAAGCATCTCCATAGCTTGCATCAACGATTTCACCCACAAAAAACGTGTGATCCCCGACCTCAACCTCTTTTACCACTTTGCACTCCAAATTCGCCTGGCATTCCTTTATGGATGGCACCCTGACCTTTCTCGAATTTACAAGCGTGAGTTTAAGCTTTGAAATCTTATCCTCGTTTGCCCCGCTAACGCTTCCTGCGAGCCATACGTCTCTTAGGAGCTCTATCGTCGGAACAGCAACAACGAACTCCTTGAATTCCTTTATTAGCCTGTTCGTATACCTCCTGTGTCCAACAGAGACCCCCAGGAGCTTTGGCTCGAAGGAGAGGGGAACGACCCAGTCTGCAGTCATCACATTCGGCTTTTCGATCCCCGAGACTATGAGATAAGTCCTGAGAGGATACAGAAGTTCAAGCATACTTCTCCCTCTTTTCGTTTATCAGCGAGATGAAATCTTCTGGGGAATCCAACGATTCCAGCTCCTCTTTTAATACAAAGACTACAGAGCTTACCCTCTTCTTCAGCTCCTTCTCGGTAATATAAGCTGCATTCGCATTCACGATTTCTGATACCTTTCCTATCAGCTGGGCTCTCCTCTCTATCTCTCTAACCTGCTTCAGACCCATTAGAACTTCCCTCTCTTCAAATTTCGAAATTGCATCGAATGGCGTATGCTTTACTGTGTAAATCGCAATTCCTATCTCTCTTAGCTTTCCAACGACTTCGTCTTCCTCCTCTTCGCTCTCTATCTCCTCGCCCTTCTCGCTGAAGAATTCGGAAAAATCTATTTTTTTAACTACGTCCCCAAATACCTCTTCGATCTTCACCGCAATGTCCACACTCGCATCGGCTCCCTCCTCGTAGTTCTTTACCATTCTCTTGGAAACACCGAGCATTCTCGCTGCATCGCCAATTGTTATCCCCCTAGCCTCCCTGATCTTTCTGAGCTTCTCTGCATCCAGCTTCACGTAGTATCCACCGGGGGCGGAGTATATATATGGAAGCTCCCCTCTGAGATAGTCGTAAAATGTGGCGAGGTTTATGACGGGAAGGTTGTATCGGGTGTATACGACCCTTCTTTCAAGGAAGTCGAACTTGAATCTCTCACCGATCACGAGCGCCGTAGCATTCAGGAGCTTTGCAATTTTCCTCATCTCTTCTGCAGTCTCCATTTTCAGAGAGTCGACGTTGTAGAGAACCTTTATGAGCAAAATCTGTTCTCCTTTTTTGGCTATGATATCAAAGCATCTTGGCTTAGTTTCGACTAACTCAAGCAGAGAGTAGCCCTTCTTTCTCAGGAGCTTAACGACGTTACTCATCAGCAGAGTCTGCATTTTGTATACTGTAGTGGGAGATAGTATATAAAAATTTTCGAAGCAAAAAGTATTTTTGAGCCTCTCACCACTTTGTTCATGCTCAAAGAATACGCATCAAAGATCCTTGGATCATTTGACGAGCTGAGCAGGATCCTCAGGAAAGAAGAGGGCAATCTCGTAGTTGAGGACGATCCCCTGATAGTCGTGATAAGGAGAAACAGAATCGAATTCTACGTTTCAGGCGAATTCCACGGATATGTTAGCGAAAGCGAGGAAGAGCTAAGCGAAACGGTTAGCGAGGAAGCAAAGCTCTGGCTTCAGGCATTGGCAAATCTGCACTTCAAGAGATTTACACTGAGGAGGTAGTATGGACTTCCCACCGTTTCGGCCGCCAAGCGAGGCATTCAGCTACCTGATCCGCGTGGTTAGGGGCTGCAACTGGAACAGGTGCCTTTTCTGTTCGATGTACAAGTCAATTAGATTTGAACAGAGACCGAAGGAAGAAATTCTGAAAGACATAGATGAGATTCCGAGGTACTTCCCAAAATCAAGGAGCGCGTTTCTCGGCGACTCGAATCCGCTCATACACAGGGAAATAGTGGAGATCGTCCGTTACTTGAAGACCAAGAGACCGGAAATTGAGAGGATCACGGCGTATGCGAGGATCAAGACGATCGCCAATATGCCAGAAGAGAGGCTGGAGGCCCTTAAGTCTGCCGGGCTTACCAGACTTCACATGGGTCTCGAAAGCGGAGATGATGAGGTCCTCAAAATTGTTCAGAAGGGGATAACTGCAGAGGACGCCATTAAGGCAGGCAAGAAGGCTGGAAAATACTTCGAGCTTACCTATTACGTTATCACGGGATTGGGAGGGGCAGATAGAAGCGAAAGACATGCAGTAAATACTGCAAAAGTGATAAACGAGGTGAAACCAACTTTTGTGAGGGTTAGAAACCTCACGATCACGAATCCCGAGATGGAGGGTGTGGTGAAACTTCTTACGGCTGAGGAACAGCTTGAGGAGCTCAAAAAACTGATAGAGAATATAAAAGTTGAGACGTATTTTACCACGGACCACGTTTCAAATTACCTTTTCACAGAGCGCGGGACGCTTTTTACTGGAGTTCATGGCAGAATTCCTGACGAAAAGGATGAAATGCTCAGAACCATAGAAGACACCCTCGAGACTGTAAGAGCCCTGAAAAAATCGGGATTAAAAGTTTTCACGAGTAACGACATGTTCAGGCTCGGTTTAATAACGCTTTAGGGATTGCAACTTCTGATGTCCACCTCCACGACTTCTCCTCTCGGTCTGACCTCCTTGAATATCTGCCCCTCGAATCTGTAAACCTCGGCCCCGCTGAGCCAGCAGTCAGGCGGCAGCCCAGCTTTCATGCATGTCTGGCTTAAGAATTCCTCCGCATCGAATCCAAACTCAACTGCAACCTGCGGAAGCAGAAGTCCAGAAAATAGCCCTTTTCTCACGATCAAACCGTGTCTTCCGATTTCCACAAACTTCGGAATCTCATAGGGCTTCGCGTTTATCTTCTCTGGCTCCGTAAGAACCGTAACCTCGACCGTTATTTCATCCATTTCACTTCGCCTCACAGGCTCAAATCGAGGATCGTCAACCGCAGCAGATATTGCGGACTCTATTATCGCCTCATCAAGCCTTTTTATGGGGTAAGGAAAGCCGATGCATCCCCTTAAATCATCGTTCTTTATCAGGGTCGTGAAAACACCTCTTTTTTCGGCGAAGACGCCATCGTATCTGTCTCTAATGACTTTATTTTCTTCCAGATACTTCTCTATTGCTTTTCTCGCAAGCCTCACAGCTTTCTTTCCGTCCTCAAGGCTGAGCTTCATGAGGGAAAAAGTATTTTTAAATTAATAACGTTGTTGCTCCATGATTCTTGGCGTTGATATCGGTGGAACGAATGCGGACGTTGTTTTGCTTAAGGACGGCGATTTTGAGATTCTCGGCAGCTTTAAAACGATAGAGTTCGACCTGAGTAAAATAAGAGTTGATTACGATGCTGTTGGCATCGGTATTGCGGTTTGGTTCAAGAATGGAAAGCCCGTGGGAGCTCCAAACTTGAAAAGGATTCCGAATTTGGAAACGGACAAGCCGAAGGTAATCGACAACGATGCGAATTGCTTTGCCTATTTCTCTTCATATGTTACGAAAAAGAAGAACGTTCTTTCGCTCACTGTGGGGACGGGGATTGGGACGGGTATCGTGATCGACGGCAGAGTTTATCGAGGTGATGGTCTTGCGGGGGAGCTCGGGCACACCTTTGTTGGGGGGAGGAGAAAGTGTAAATGCGGGGGCTACGGACATCTCGAGGCCTACTTTGGAGGGTGGGCAATAAAGAACATAAAGGAAAGGCTCGAAGACGGGTCAATTTACGGGACTAAGGGATTCAAACTCTTCTGCATCGCGGTATCGAATGCAATAATGCTTCTGAATCCGGAAGTGGTCACCTTTGGGGGTAGAATTGGTGGGAGACTGAGTGAAGATGTTCTGGCAGAGGAAATATCGAAGCTGATTCCGGGAGTTTTTATGCCCGAGATCAGGGTAATAAATGACGATTACGCGGTCGCCAAGGGAGCATCTCTGCTGGCTAGGGATTCACTCAAAAAATAGCTCACGATATTCGGAAGACTTGAAACCCTCTCTCTGCATCAGATCGAGGGAAACTATGAACTCATCTTCTGCCTCCCTTTTTGTGCCCACCACCAAGTATTTTTCACCCTCTATCAGCTCCAGATCTCCTTTCGCAAGGACCCTCTCTCCCCTTAGCGCCTGTCCTGCAAACGTGTGCGTGAAACACAGAATTGCTTTAACTTCAGGGTGTTTGAGGGGATAATAGGCAGGATAGTCGAAGGTGTAAAGGTCGTCAACGACTTTTGCGGTAATCGTTGCCTTTCCAAGCTTGATTCCAGCGTCCTCGGGTACTCCGTTGTCTATTTCTCCATATCCCCTCACGTAGAGAAGGTCGAAATAAGTGCTTCCGATGTATGCCCTGTGGAACTTTCTCCTTTCGTGTGC
>CAZZIT010000140.1:0-8704 GCA_964654365.1 uncultured archaeon | reverse complement strand
ATAGTAAAGAAAGAGAGCTCTGAAAAACTTGAGGAAGCATACTGCGATTATGTACTCGAAAGAACGGGTGTTCGTTGACTCCAGCGTGATAGTTGGTTTTTTCTCAGGTGAAAGCAAAGCCGTGGAAGTTCTGGACAGTTTAAGCGATTGCCTGCTGTGTATAAACGATGTTGTGTTCAGTGAAGTCGCTTATAAGCTCATGGTTCTGAAGTTTCTGGAAAGAAACGAGAGGTTCAGGCCGCATGCGCTGAAGAAAAATATTTCCGACTACGTTCAAGTCTATGAAATCTTGCGAGAATTTACAAGCAGAGCTAAAATGGAATTTCTTCAAATCGACGGGAAAGTAATAACGGAAGCCATCGATATCGGAGTCAAGTATGCCCTGCTGCCAAACGATGCGCTGATAGCTGCAACTTGCAAGCATTATGGAATAAGAAAGATTGCAACCTTCGATGAAGATTTTAAGCGCGTGGATTTCCTCGAAGTTGTCGAGATTTGATTGCCATTGGCTAAAATCTATTTGACTTCGCCAAATCGACCGCTTTAAATCTAAACCTGGCTATTTTTGCACCATTTCAAAACTACTGTTGCATGAAGGCTTGGAGGAATGCAACCGCGAGCTAACCTTAAAACTCATGCGAAAACCTTTTACTCAAGCTTCCTGACTCTTCTGACAAGATCCTCCACGATTTCCTGTCTCGACTTTAGCGCAGTTCATTAGTTCTATCAAGCTTTGAGGAAATCTCCCGAACTGCTGTAACTGTCTCGTCATTTTTCTTGAGCACAGAATCCATTTTCGATAAACCTCTCCAAGCAGAGAAATGCTCACATCATGTTTTTTCAAAATCTCATCCTGCTTTTTCAGCATTGAGTCCTTTTTTCAACCATGAGCAATCCGACCTGAACTATCTTTGAAAGTTGGGCTGAATCGAAGCTGGTCCTGAATATATCTATCCCTCTGACTCTCCCGTCATATTCCTCGACTTTTATTTCCTCAACGACGGCTTTTGGAGGTACGTCCTCCTTTACGAACTTCAGGAAGTTTTCGAGCTGCTCTTTGTTGCCATCGACAAGAACTATTAAAGCTTCTTTCCCGCCTATTTTTACGTTTCTTGCCTCGAAGTTAGGTATTAGCAGGTTTTCAGCTTCTTCGAGCAGGAAAGCTCTGTATCCGACATTGTGAAAACCCCTTGGATCGCGATCTTGAGTGAAATTACTTCTTTTACTCCTTTTCAGCATTAAAAAGATTTTCTGGGCATCAGGCAATGTCCCTAGAGGTGTCGATCTGAACTCCTTCATCTACTAAGAACCGGAAGTATTCGTTTATCGGCCTTCTTCCCCTTATCTTTGGCAGTGCGAATTTCGAGACGATCCTTTCGCCAATCCTCTCAGATTCAACGTTGATCACGACATCAGAAAGATCGAGTACCTTATAAACCACGCTTATCGGATGCAGGTTTTTTGTCAGATAAACGTAAACAGGCGATTCAGTTTCCTTCGATCTCGCGTAGAGCTTGTTCAGAAGCCAGTCCTTCAGGCCCCACTCCACTTCCAGGTTGAGGAAGAAAGAGATTGAGTCGACGATTATGCTCGCTTTCTCATTTCCTATCTGGTTCAGCATGTCTGCGACGAAGTCGAAGATCTCCTTGTCCCTGTACCTGTCCTCAACGACGAACTGGCCGAATTCGTTCAGGTAGTACTGGGTGAAAACGTCAACAAAATTCACGTTCTTCGTTTCAAGCCTTAGCGACTGCATGTCCCTTAAAATGAACTTTGCAGGTCTGTTTGTGTTAAAGTAATAGCTCTTTGAGACGCATGCAAACTGGTAGAGAAAAGCTTCAGGCATTGCAATCGGATCGGCGTAAACACAGACGAAGCTGCCAGCTGGCAGCCCGCCATCAAGCCTTTTATCGAGTAAGGCGATGCCCGTTGGCACTGCATTTCGCAGCAGCAGCTTCTGCTCCATCATTGTTAAGAATTAAACCTTTGGATATTTAACGCTATCGACTTCCAAAGAGCTCAAAAACCCTTTTAAGCATTCCTGCGATGCGGAATGCATGAAAATAGCGGTCATTGGTGCAGGACTTACTGGCTTAAGAGCTGCAATGCAGTTGAAGGAGTTTGCAAATGTCGTGATATTCGAAAAAAACGAGGTTGGCGGACTTCTCTCAAGCTTATGCAATGGATACTTCATTGAAAAGTTCTATCACCACCTCTTCAGAACCGATTTGGAGTTGCTCGATGTCATAAAGGAATTAAAGCTGGCTTCTAAACTTGTCTGGAGGACTGTGAAGGTTGGATTCGCTCATGAAGGCAAAATATACTCTCTCAGTTCCCCCATCGAGATTTTGACCTATCCGCATCTCTCGCTTCTCGATAAGTTAAGGCTCGCTATCTTCACACTGCAGAGCAGAAGGCTAAAATACGAGGAATTCGACGAAGTAGCAGCAATTGCTGCCTTAAGGGAAAGATTCAGCGAGAGACTGCTCGAGAATTTCTTCATGCCCATGCTGAAGGCGAAGTTCGGAGAGAATGCTGAAAAAGTCAGCTATGCATGGCTCCTTGCGAGGGTCGCGATAAGGAGCAACAGAAAACTCAGGGGAGAGGAGATCGGATATCTAAGACATGGCTTCCATCAGCTCATCGAAAAATTGTCCGAAGGACTCGAAATCGTTCATTCGCCGTGCATCATCAAGCGGGGCAGCAGGTGGAACGTAAATGGAACAGATTTCGATGCAGTAGTTTTCACAGCACCAATTCCTGAGCTCGGAGATTTAGCGGCGAAATTCGGTCTGAAGGAAATAAAATACCAGAGCTCCGTTTGCGCCTTGCTTTCCCTGAAGGAAAGCATTTCGGACGTTTACTGGACCAACGTCAGGGACGCAAGCTTTGGTGCGATAATTGAGCACACGAACTTCATGCCTTTCGAAGACTACGGAGAGAACCTTGTTTACCTGGCAAGCTACTCAACACCGGAAGGCTGGCTCTTCAAAATGGGAGAAGATGAGATAGGGAAGCTTTTCCTTTCAGACCTTGAAAGATTCGGAATAGAGGACAAAGAAGTAAACTGGATCCGCATCTTCAAGGCCAAATACAGCTCTCCGATATACGAGAAGGGTTTTTTGAAGAAAATAACGCCTTACAGAGTTTCCAACGGATTCTACATAGCAGGGATGACATCAAAGCCGAATTATCCTGAGAGGAGCATCAACGGAAGCTTGAGAGCTGGAAGGGAGGTTGCGGAGCAGATAAAGAGGGACTTTGGATTTGAAAATTCATAAAAACCGAACATGAAGTTGGATTATGAAGCTCGGATTCGTCTTCGAGAGTGCCGAATGCGTTGCTGAGCTTCGGGAAGAACTCGCTCCTGAAACAGTTAAGGCCATACTCCGATCTCTGCCGATTGAGGCGGTTGCGAACCGATGGGGTGACGAGATCTACTTTGAAACAAATGTAGACTGCAGAGTAGCGGAGAACAGCAGGGAAATCGTTGAAATCGGCGACGTCGCTTACTGGATTCCAGGGAAGGCCATATGCCTCTTCTTCGGTAAAACCCCGATAAGCGATGATAAAATCAGGCCAGCAAGCGCGGTTAACGTTGTGGGAAAGATAATCGGGGACCCTCGAGTGCTGAAGAAGGTTAAGGACGGAGAAAGAGTTTTTGTCAGCCTAATAAAATAAAAAAATTTAATTTTATCTGCCCTTGAATTTGGGCTTCTCCTTTCTGAAGAAGGCTGAAAATCCTTCCTTCACGTCTTCTGTCGAGAAGACAACTCCGCACGCCGTGCACTCCCATTCCATGCCAACGTCCATTGGCACCTCGCCGCCCTTGTTTATCAGCCTCTTTATGAGCGCCATCGAAATCGGGGCGCATCTCTCGACGATGTTCTTTGCATACTTCAGCACCTCTTCCTCGAACTTTTCATCGTCGAATGCCTTGTTTACGATTCCCCATCTCTCAGCCTCCTCGCCCGTGATCCTCTCTCCCGTCAGCGCGAGCTGCATCGCCCTGCTTATTCCCACGAGCTTTGCAAGCCTCTGCGTGCCACTCCATCCCGGAATAATTCCAAGGCCGACTTCTGGCAAACCAATGACTGCGGACTTCTTTGCAAGCCTTATGTCGCAGTTCATCGCTATCTCGAATCCACCACCGAGGGCGTATCCGTTAATTGCAGCGATAACGGGCTTCGGTATCTCGCCCAGTCTTCTGAAAATCCTCTCTCCCTTTCTGTTGTGCTCCACGAAGTCGAATGGATGTGTTATCATCACCGTCAGATCTGCTCCAGCCGAGAATGCCCTGCCTGCGCCGGTTATTATAATGACTCTCGTTTCCTTGTCGTTCCAGAGCATCGTTATGGCTTTGTCGAGCTCGTCGAGCATTTCAACCGAAATTGTGTTCAGCCTGTCAGGTCTGTTGAGAATGAGCTTCGTTATCCCGTCTCCGAGCTTCTCGATCTTTATCGTCTGGAACTCCTCACTCGGCTTCTCCTCCTTCTTTTCGAGCAGCTTCTTCAGCTTCTTCTGCTTTATCGTCTCTGCAGGCTCGAAGATCTTCTTTCCGAACATCTGGGCAAGTTCGTTCAGCCTGTTCACGATCTGGTCCTCTTCGAGCGTGGCCGCGATTTCGAATGGCCCGAATGGTCTGTTGAGGCCCAGCTTCACGGCCGTGTCGATGTCTTGGGGATCTGCAACTCCCATCTCAACAAGCTTTACGGCTTCGTTTATCTCGACGAGGGAGAAGTCAAGCGGGCTGATCTTGTCTGTAGCCTTTTCCATATCTATCTGCGGTCTTCCAGAGCTCCAGTCGTACCATCCCTTTCCAGTCTTCTTTCCAAGCCTTCCCGATTTTACCATCTCTTCAACTATCTTCGGAGGCTCGTAGTCGGGGCTGATCATCTTTGCGTAGTACTTGCTCGCATGGTAGAATACATCAACTCCTGTAAAGTCCATTAGCTCAAACGGACCCATAGGAAGGCCCATTTTCCTCATCATCGCATCTATCTCCTCTGGGGTCGCGATGCCCTTGTCGATTATGGCCATGAGAAGGGCTCCGGATGGAGCCTGAATCCTGTTGACGATGAATCCCGGCACATCCTTGCGGACGATTACGGGAACCTTTCCAATCTTTTTAACGTAATCAACGCAGACCTTCACGACCTCATCACTCGTCTTTTCTCCCTTGATGATCTCAACGAGCTTCATCACAACCGCTGGATTGAAGAAGTGGAGTCCAACGAACCTATCTTCCCTCTTAGTTGCCTTCGCTAGATCGGTTATTCTCATCGTTGAGGTGTTGCTTGCAAATATGCACTCTGGTTTTGCGAGCTTGTCGCATTCGGCGAAAACCTGTGTCTTTATCTCGAAAACTTCAGGAACGGCCTCTATGATGAGATCTGCATCCTTTACGGCTTCAGCGAGATCAACCGTTGGATGAATTCTCTCTAGAACTTTTTCAGCGCTCTCAATTTTCCCCTTTTCCTGAAGCTTTGCCAAGCTTTGCTTTATCCTTTCCATCCCTCTGTCAACGAATTCCTGCTTTATGTCTCTCATCCATACTTCGTAGCCAGCCATTGCAGAAACTTCGGCAATCCCATGACCCATGTCTCCCGCACCGAGAACAGCTATCTTTTTGATCTCCATACTACCACCGATTACTACTCGATAATCAATTAAAAAATCTTTCTGTTTTTGATCGCCTCACTGCAGCTTTGCCAGATAGTTCCTGACGTTTTCTTCTACCTTTGAATAATCGTAGCTACAAACCGCAACGTTTCCAACGGGTGTCCCCTTTAGCTTCAGCGGATTGAATGGCTCCCGTCCGCTGAAAAAGATGAAGGTATCGCACTTGTACTCAACTCCGTTTATTCTGACTCCCTCAAGCTTCCCCTCTCCAATAACCTCGATGTCTTCCGTTGCCTCCAAGAACTCAAAATCGTAGTCCATCTCTTCGAGCTGTTTCTCTGCCAGATCCAGAATCGGGTCCCGCTTGCCGGCAATTATTATCTTTTCTCCCAGCCTTTTGTTCTCGGAAAGAATTCTGAGCGACTGGTCGAGCGTGTAAATTCCCGACATCTTCTTTCTCAAAACATTCAATTTTACTGGCAGCGAGTCTGCGGCACCACTGCAGAGAATCGCTCTTCGTGCATCAAACCGCTTTAGTCCATTCTTTGAGTTAACGATAACGGGTTTTGACTTTATCACCGTGCCCAAACTGACATCTATGTCGTCTTTCAATTCATTGACTTCTTTGATATACTTCTCGTATTTCTCGGCAAAGACTCCGAGCTTGGAAAAAACTTCGAGCTCTCCACCTGCGAATCTCATGTCGAATATGAGGATCTCGAAGCCCTTTTCGCGAAGCCTGCTCGCACAGTGAAGTCCCGCATATCCTGCACCTATGACGACGTAATCGACCGATACCATTCTGATCGATCTGAGATAGATAATCTCTGTATAAAATTATTTTGTCCGATGACGAACAGCCAAAGGCTTATTTGTTTTCGGTCGATTTGCGGGCATGAAGTTCGTTACCTCCAACGAGGGAAAGTTCAGAGAGGCGAGGGAAATCGCGAAGAAATACGGAATCGAGTTAGAGTGGCTGAAAATGAAGTATGAGGAACCCCAGGGGGAAGATCTGGAAGAAATAGCCAGAAGGAGCGCGGAGATCCTTTCAGGGCAAATAAAGGAGCCATTTTTCATCGAGGACAGCGGACTGTTCATCGAAGCTCTCAACGGATTTCCCGGTCCGTATTCGAGCTACGTTTTCAAAACCATAGGCAACGGGGGAATAATCAAGCTAATGGAAGGAGTTTCAAACAGAAGAGCGTACTTCAAGTCTGTTGTAGCTTACTTCGACGGCGAAAGTGTCAGGATTTTCGACGGAGTCGTCGAGGGGGAGATCTCGAGGGAGATCAGGGGAAACATGGGCTTTGGGTTCGATCCTATATTCCTATACGGAGAAAGAACATTTGCCGAGATGGGCGAGGAAAAAAACGCCGTTTCGCACAGGAGAAGGGCTCTGGAGAAGCTATTCAGTGCGGTCGAAAATGCTTCAAAAATCTAAAATTAAAAAATTTAGTCCTCAGATGAGGATTCCGATTCAGATTCTTCCTCTTCGCTCTTTCCAGTCTCTCCTGCTCCTCCCTTGCTCTCTGTGCCCTTTGCAGCGATTACGTCGTCGATTCTCAGTATCATTATTGCAACTTCGGTTGCACCGCTTATCGCCTGCTTCTTTACCTTCACAGGCTCTACAACGCCTGAGGCGAGCATGTCTGAGGCTTTTCCTTTGAACACGTCGACTCCGTAGGTTGTCTTGCCCTCCTCGTGGGCCTTCCTGAGCTCCACTATGATGTCTATTGGATCAAGCCCAGCATTCTCGGCCAAGCTCCTCGGAATGACTTCCAAAGCACTTGCAAAGGCTTCGATTGCGAGCTGCTCCCTTCCGCCAACGCTCGGTGCCCACTGCTTCAGCCTGAGGCTAAGCTCCATCTCTGAAGCTCCGCCACCTGCAACGATCTTTCCGCTTTCGAGGACACACTTAGCGACCTTTATTCCGTCCATGAGGTTTCTCTCTGCCTCATCGACAACGTGCTCGCTTCCTCCCCTTACCAAGATCGTCACGGACTTCGGATTCTTGCAGCCCTCGATGAACACCATCTTCTCGTCTCCCACCTTCCTCTCCTCGACGAGCTCAGCCTCTCCGAGATCCGCAGGTGTGATCTCCCTGAGATCCGTGAGTATCTTTGCTCCCGTTGCCTTTGCGATCTTCTCTATGTCGCTCTTCTTAACCCTCCTGACCGCAAGAATTCCCGCCTTTGCCAAGTAGTACTGCGCAAGATCATCTATGCCCTTCTGGCAGAATACAACGTTCGCTCCGGCCTTTGCGATCTTGTCAACCATTTCCTTCAGCATCCTCTCCTCCTGCTCTATGAACTTCTGCAGCTTCTCGGGATCGGTGATGCGGATCTTTGCATCGATCTCAGTCTCCTTAACTTCGAGAGCGGAGTCGAGCAGGAGGATCTTTGCATTTCTAACAGTCTTCGGCATTCCGGGATGAACTACTTCCTTGTCCAACACTATGCCCTTTATCAAGACCGTGTCCTCGACACTTCCTCCATGTCTCTTCTCGATCTTGATGTTCTCAGTATCTGCCTTCAGCTTTCCGTTTACTTCTTCCACGATCATCCTGACAGCATCTACTGCGATGTCCGCAAGTTTGTCCAAAGCGACTTCTGCACCTTTTCCAGTCATTGCGGTGCTTGCAACCTTCTTCAAAGCCTCTCTGTCATCCTTGTTGACAGGGATTGCGATCTCGTTTAATATCTCGAGAGCCTTGGTTGCGGCGAGCCTGTATCCGTTAGCTATCACAGCAGGATGGATCTCCTGATCCAGCAGTGCTTCAGCCCTCTTCGGCAGCTCTCCTGCTATAACTGCCGCCGTCGTTGTGCCATCTCCGACCTCGTTGTCCTGCGTTTTCGCAACCTCGATCACCATCTTCGCCGCTGGATGCTCGACATCCATCTCCTTGAGAATCGTGACTCCATCGTTCGTTATCGTTATGTCCCCAAGGCTGTCGACCAGCATCTTGTCCATTCCCTTTGGACCGAGCGTGCTCCTTACAGCCTCAGCAATTATTCTCGCGGCAGTGATGTTCATCCTCTGCGCATCCCTACCAACTGTTCTCTGAGTTCCCTCCTTAAGTATG
>CAZZIT010000139.1:0-1901 GCA_964654365.1 uncultured archaeon | reverse complement strand
AAGCTTTTCAAGCACGTTATCAACTGCTATGTTCGTGTTGGATGTTATCCATACTCTCTCCTCTTCAGCGAGCCTCTTAGCAGCTTCGGCGATGAAAGTCGTCTTTCCCGTTCCGGGAGGACCTATGACAAGTAGGATTTCTCCCTCCTCGAGCGAGCAGGAAGCTGAAAAGCACTCCTTCTGCCACCTGTCCAGCCATTCAGGCGCATCCACCTTCTTCACTCCCCTCCAGTAAGTGAAGTCGAGGATCTCGTCCATTCTGCCTGCAACTTCCTTTCTCAAGGCCAGATTCAGCAAATTTTCGGCTTCGACTATCTTTTCACCTTCAAATCTCTCGAACTCCTTTATAGCGAGCAAAAAACCATTTCTTGCCCTTCTAAAGTCGATCACCCAGCCAAATGGGACTAAATCATCGTCAACATATGCCACAGCGCTTCCAGCGGGTATTATGCCAGAGGAGAACAGGATCGAGACCTCGCCCCTCCTTGCAAGAAGTTCCGCATCGAATACCGCCCTCTCGAGCATCTTTCTCTCAACAGACTTCTCAATTCTATCCAGCAACTCTATCAGGTTCATACGAGGTTGGAAAGTCTTCTCAAGGCAATTTCATATGCCATTTTCATTTCCTCGCCTGTCAGCCTCCTCGAAATCTCGGGATATTCGTAGGCCTTAAACGTTGGGTGATACTGGAACATAAGGTTGAATCTGACTTCTTCACCGAGATTTTCTGCAACCCAGTCAACTATTTTTTCAGTGCAGCAAAGAATGTGGTTAGGCATCACCAAATGCCGAATTAAAAGCTCTCCATTCTCCTTTGCCCTGAGGAAGTTTCTCGTGACGACTTCCATGTATCTCGGGGCCTTTGAATACCTCAGTGCACAGCTGTTGTTCCCGTACTTGAAGTCGCCAAGCCAGACGTCGACGAAGTCCTCTATGACATCCGCAAGTTCTTCGCTGTGGTACATGTTCGAGTTCCAGACCACGGGAATGTTCGATCTGACATTCAGCAATATTTCGGCAATCGTGTGCGCGTGCTGATCTGGATTTCCGCCGACGAAGTTGACGTTTCTGCTTCCCTGTCTGTAGCGGACGTCTATGAGCATTGCGAGCTCTTCAGGATTTGCAACCATGTCGTCGGTATAGACTATGTCGTAGTTCTGGCAGAAAACGCAGGCGAAGGTGCAGCGGTTGAAGAAGATCGTGTGCGATGGCACAAGCTCTGGCTCCTCGCCTAAATGAAGGAATTCGCTGCTGTAATGACTCGTTGAAGAGCACTTGCAGAAGCCCGTTGTTTCGTATCTGTTCACCCCGCACTTTCGCTCGCAGAAGTTGCAAGCTTTCAGCATCTCCTTCAGCAGGTCTCTTTTTAGGTGAAGAAAAGAGTATTTCGCGGCCTCCTCATTCAGGATCCTAAGATCGCTTTCGCTGAATATCCTCTTGAACTCCCTTTTTAGCTTTGAATGAACCCTTAAAAGCTCTTCCAGCCCTTCGACCCTTTCAGTCTCTATCCTCTTCGCTATCTGGAACTTCGCAACCGCTTCGCCCCGATTGATCGCGGAGTATCTCTCGAGACCCTTTACCACAATCGAATTATGCGGAATAAAATTAAACTTTTGCCCATGGAAAGGCATATATTTTAAGCAAACCACAACTTTCGAAGCCGGGGTTGCCGAGTGGCAAGGCGCACGCCTGGAGTTCTCGCTACAGAGAGCGTGTGGGCATCGCCCGCGTGGGTTCAAATCCCACCCCCGGCGCACTTTTGTTGATTATTGTGAGCATGATAATTATAAAAGCCGTCGAAAATTTTTTAAACAATATTTACAATTGCAATCCATGCTGGTTTGTGTCTTGGTTTCGTTGTTTATAGTTGCAATGCTCCCCGCAGCTGCAGCAGAGCTCGC
>CAZZIT010000138.1:0-7531 GCA_964654365.1 uncultured archaeon | reverse complement strand
AACCACGGAAGCCTTTTCCTTGAAGAAATGAAGAAATTTTACTCGGAAAAGGAGATTGAGAAGATTGAAAGGAGAATATTTGAGAAGCTAATCCTTTTGGGAAAAATATCGTTTATCTAAACTTTTCGTAAATCGAGTTTGAGATCGAATTCAAAGACAGATATATCTTCGGAATCCTTTATTTTAGTTTTTATAGAGTTAATTGCGGAACGCGTTCTTTCGTCTAACTTACTACAGATCAATATTCCCCTTACTTTCTTCGCTTTGAAATCATCCTTTACTTGGTTCATGTAATCCAAAAGCTGGACAAGGGCTTCCAAGCTGGAACGATCTTTTTTGAGTTCGATTACAACGTAACAATTTTTATCCTTCTCTTTTGCCAGGATGTCTATGAAAGAACCCTTCTTTGTTCTGTAATGTTTTCCTCCATCAACGATTTCTAATTCGGGAAACAGTTTTTCGAAGTTTTCACGAATCAGCTCTTCCAAGTGTGCTTCTTTGACGACTTCAACGTTTTTGTATTCCTCTGCAATCTCTTCCTTTTTTATTTCATCCAAAACTCTTTTTAAAATCCTTTGCGGAAAATCTATCAATGGTTTGGTTCCAACAATTATCTGCCTGAGGGCATCGTCGATTACCCGAGATACTAATTCGATTGACTTTTTCCTTCCTATTTTCTTTCTTACTCTACTAACGAATTCCATGTAAAAATCTAAGACTTTTTCATCGTACTTATGTTCATATGTCAAATACTCTACCCCGTATCTCTTTTTTAACACTTTGAATTCCTCTTTCGGGAGTTTAAAAAGCTCTTCTAAACATGTTAAAAGTATTTCTGGGTGCTTTGTTCTTTTCAGCTTATCCAGAACCGTTATTTTAGCAAGAAAAAGCTCCTTTTCTTGACTTTTTAGAAATTCTTCTCCTCTTTTTGTCAGCTTGAATTTTTTAGCATTTCTTGAAACGAAACCATAGTACCTTAAAGCGCATAGTCTTTCCCAAACTGCATAGTAGAAGTCCTCAGATCTCATAGCGATTTATTTTATCGAGTATTTCACCTTCCGAGCCTTTTTCGATAACTTCGATGATCTTTTTTGCAATTCTCATCCGATCTTTTTCATTAGTTTCAATCTCAAAGCAACCTAAATTTTCGAGTTCTGTAAGAATGTCGTAGAGGACTTCAAGTCTTCCCTTCCCTTCTTTTGTTTTCACAATCGCAATTTGAATATTCCAAAAATAATAAGCTTACGATGCTCTTCTGTGTTTATACAAAATAATAAGAAAAGCGATAAAAATCCTAAGGCGGAATCGGGAACTTGTCAACAATCTTCCTATATTCTTCCAATGCTGTATTAAACAAATCCAAATAATGCCTTTCCGCTACTGTCTGGGGTTTATGCCCGACCATGTATTCGACGGCCTCGAACTTAAGGTTATGCTGGCCCCTTGCGAAATTCTGGAACCATGATCTCAGCCTTACGACAGAGGCAGGATTATCCTTTGGAGGCTTCCACCTTGAAGGTTGCAATCTGGATTTATATGTTCCTTCAGCAAGCAATTTATCGAATCTCTTAAGCTTTTTAGCAAATTCCGCCGGCATGAATGCGTAAAAGCTAAGCTTATAGCCCTTTGCCACGTCCCCGGTCGGATAAACGGCAACGTCTCCATGGAATTCAAGCTTTTTGGGGTTGAAAGTCTTGAGTATCCTATAAGCATGCTCGAATCTAATGCCGGAGAACACTATAAGCTTAAATAAAAGCTCCGTGGCTTCATCTTTCCATTTTTCCTTTACCAGCTTATAGGCTTCGGCTACTTGCTCATTTGTTAAGAAAATCTTTTCCTCCTCTTCCTCCTCTTCAGCTTCCTTCTTTTCCTCTTTCTCTTTCTGCGGCTTTGTCGGCATGTGCTTCTTCCAAATGCTAAAATGTAAACCGTTAAGCTCTGTGATATAATGTTGCTCTTCAAGGAAGTTAAGGAAATTCCTTAATCCATTGGGCAGGTATTTGGTCTTTTTAACGGGTTCATCCAAATCCTTCGGCTCTTTAACCCCTTCGGGCAGATAAGAATCGATTGCCTTGATGTATTTCTCTGCAGTCTCTGGATCTATGCGTTTTTTAAGCCAGGCTTCGAATTCTGCCTTATACTTTTCATAAAACTTCTTTAAATCGAATTTTTCCTTAACGGATCCCTTTTCCTTAATTGGCTCTACTTCCTTAACGGGTTCTTTTTCCTTAATTGGTTCTATTTCCATAACAGGCCTTTCAAATTCCTTCTTTTCCGATTCTGTGGCTTTTTGGACTCTTAATCCCGCAGTCGTGGGTTCAAATCCCTCCCGGCCCGTGATTTTTGTAAATGCGGATGTCTTGCCTCATAAGCTGCGAAATCCAACTTTTTGGCCTTAAACCTCCTGACCCGAAATCTTAGCACAGATTCACATCGCTTCGCGACAGCAAAATGCGAGGCAGAGCTTAAGAGCTTTATACTGCCTGCAATTTTTAAAATTCAATCTTTGAGTTTCCTCCAGTCTTCTTTGAGAAATTCTCTGTGGTCGAAAGGTTTTTTAATCGACTCTTCAACCTTCTTTTCAGAAATCTTGGGGACTTGAAGGGGTTCCTAACTCGGTTTGGGAGCCCCAAATGGTTCCCTACGGGGCGGAAGAGAAAATTTGGGGGTAGTATGAAGGTGAACTTGCAGGATCACGTGCTTGTACCGAAGCACGAAATTTTAAAGGAGAGCGAGGTCCAGGAACTCCTCAAGTTACTCGGTGTAAGTAAGGAGCAGTTGCCTAAGATAAAATCTACGGACCCGATTGTGAAGGAGATCGGTGCCAAGCCGGGGGACATCGTGAAGATAACCAGAAAAAGCCACACGGCTGGTATTAGCATTTTTTACAGACTGGTGATCGAGTAAGGTGGTTCTATGCTCAACACCCGTGCTCTTGCGAGGGCTTATTTCACTCCCGAAAGACTTGTAAAGCATCAGATCGACTCTTTTAACCGTTTCATCGACGAGGGACTTCAGAGGGTAATAGATGAGCAGAAGATAATCGAGCTCGAGGCGAAGGACACCTACATCGAGCTTGGCAGGATCAGGGTTGGGAGTCCGATAGTTAAGGAGGCCGAGGGTCTTCAGGCACCTTTGCTGCCAAGCCATGCGAGGCTCAGGAATTTGAATTATGCTGCACCGATATATCTCGAGGCTACCGTTTACGACGAGGGCAAACCCCTCGAGACGGAGTTCGTGGAAATCGGGATGCTGCCAGTGATGGTAAAATCGAAGATATGCAACCTTAGCCCGGAAAGGATCGACAAGGTCCTCGAATTCGTTCTTAAGAAAAATGTGGAATCTTTGAGCTACGAGGAGAAGCTTTATTTAGCGGGAGAAGATCCGCTCGACCCTGGCGGTTACTTCATAATAAACGGGACTGAGAGGGCTATAGTCACACTCGAGGACCTTGCTCCAAACAAAGTTCTCCTCGAGAGAGAGGAGAAGTATGGTGAGATGGTCGAAGTCGCAAAGTGCTTCAGCCAGAGAGCTGGCTATAGGGCTCTGATCGTCGTAGAGAGGGGAAAGAATAACATCCTCGAAGTAACTTTTCCGCAACTGCCAAAGCCTGTGAAATTCGTTATCTTAATGCGCGCTCTCGGGATTGAGAGTGATCAGGAAATCGTAGAGATGGTGAGCACGAATCCGGACATAATGCGGTACATGCTCCAGAATCTCGAGGACGATGAGGTAAAAGAGGTGGAGACGCAGGAGGATGCGATAGAATACTTGGGAAAAAGGGTCGCTCCGGGCCAGAGCAAAGAGTATAGGATGCAGAGAGCAGAGCAGGTGCTCGACCAGTACTTCCTGCCTCATTTGGGAATAGACAAGATAGCAAGGAGGGCGAAAGCATTTTTCCTCGCAAGAATGGCCGAGCAGATATTTGAGCTCCATCTCGGGCTGAGGAGAGAGGACGACAAGGATCACTACGGGAACAAGAGGCTCAGGCTCGCTGGAGATCTGATGGAAGAGATCTTCAGAGTCGCATTCCTCAGGCTCATAAAGGACGTAAAATACCAGCTCGACAGGGCAAAACAGCGTGGTAGGAGCATGAAGATGTCCACGGCAGTGAGAAGCGATGTGCTTACAGACAGGCTTATGCATCCGATGGCCACAGGCAACTGGGTTGGGGGGAGAACGGGGATTTCACAGCTAATCGATCGTCACAACTTCATCTCGCTCATCTCACATCTGCGAAGGGTTGTTTCCCCGCTCTCAAGATCGCAGCCACATTTCGAAGCTCGAGATCTTCACGCAACGCACTGGGGTAGAATATGCCCCTCGGAGACTCCAGAGGGGCCAAACTGCGGTCTCGTGAAAAATTTCGCCCAGTATGCCGAGGTCAGCGTCGGTGTAGACGAAAAGGAGGTCCTGAACATTCTTCCGAGATTAGGGGTTGAGATGCTGAGGGGTTGAAATGAGGAAGTGTAGGGTTTACGTTAACGGTGCCCTTGTTGGATTTTGTGAAAACGGAGAAAAGCTTGCTGAAGAGATAAGGGAGCTTAGAAGAAGGGGGAAGATATCGAATCAGGTTAATGTTGCTTATTTCTCGGACTCAAATGAGGTTAGAATAAACACGGATGCAGGAAGAGCGAGAAGACCGCTCATCGTTGTGAAGAACGGAAAGCCGCTGATAACGGACAAGCACATAAAGAAACTTGAAAACGGAGAGATAACTTTTGAAGATCTCGTGAGGCAGGGACTCATAGAATATCTCGATTCTGAGGAGGAAGAAAATGCTCTCGTTGCCGTTTATGAAAAGGACTTAACCTTAGAGCACACACACCTGGAGCTCGATCCGAGTTTGATCGTAGGTATTTGCGTTGGCAGCATCCCATACGCTGAGCACAACGCATCTCCGAGGAACACGATGGGAGCCGCGATGATAAAACAGGGTCTTGGAATTCCCTACTCAAACATAGACTGGCGGACTGATACTCGAGGGCATCTCTTCCAGTATCCTCAGATTCCAATCGTCACTACGGACACGCAGGCCAAGATGAACTACGATGATCGCCCCTCGGGCCAGAACTTCGTGGTAGCGGTGCTGAGCTACGAGGGATACAATATCGAAGACGCGGTCATCCTGAACAAGGGCAGCGTTGATAGGGGAATTGGCAGGACATTCTTCTTCAGAACATACGAAACTGAGGAGATGAGGTATCCTGGTGGCCAGGAAGATAAATTTGAAATCCCCGGGGCGGATGTTTCTGGATTCAGAGGCTCAGAGGATTACGCTCATCTTGACGAGGATGGTCTCGTGCATCCTGAGACAGAGGTAAATCCCGATGACGTTTTGATTGGTAAAAGCTCTCCCCCAAGGTTCTTGGAGGAGCCGGAAATCGGAATATCTCCGCAGAAGAGGAGGGAGACATCGATAACAATGAGAAGCAACGAAAAGGGAGTTGTTGATGCGGTCTTTTTAGTACAATCAGAAAGCGGTTCAAAGCTTGCCAAGGTGAGGGTGAGAGACCTTAGGATTCCTGAGCTCGGAGACAAATTTGCCTCGAGACACGGACAGAAAGGGGTAGTTGGGCTAATCGTTCCAGAAGAGGACATGCCGTTCACGGAGTCGGGAATAATTCCGGACATGATCCTCAATCCGCATGCGATTCCCTCAAGAATGACCGTCGGGCACGTGCTGGAAATGATCGGTGGCAAAGTCGGGTCTTTGGAGGCGAGAAGGGTCGACGGAACGATATTTTATGGAGAAAAAGAGAATGATTTGAGGGAAGCGCTGAAAAAGTACGGATTCAGCCACACAGGGAAAGAAGTGATGTACGACGGTATAAGCGGGAAGAGGTTCCTTGCGGACATATTCGTCGGCGTCATCTATTACCAGAAGCTGTACCACATGGTGGCTGGAAAGATCCATGCAAGAAGCAGAGGGCCCGTGCAGATCCTTACAAGACAGCCCACGGAGGGAAGGGCGAGAAAAGGTGGACTGAGATTTGGAGAGATGGAGAGAGATGTGCTAATAGGCCATGGAGCAGCTTTACTCCTGAAAGACAGACTGCTTGACGAGTCTGACAAGGTGGATGTCTGGGTTTGCGGAAATTGCGGGCATGTGGCCATGTACGACTACAGGAGGAATACAGCATACTGTAACGTCTGTGATGACGATACGAACATCTTCAGGGTGGAGATGAGCTACGCATTCAAGCTTCTTCTTGATGAATTGAAGGCGATGATGATTGCCCCGCGATTGAAGCTTGGAGATAAAGCCTAAGGTGGTTTTATGTATCCCAAGACGATATCTGCAATAAAATTCGATGTTCTGTCTCCGCAGGAAATAAGGAGAATGAGCGTTGCCAAGGTCGTGACTCCTGAAACTTACGATGATGATGGCTTTCCCGTTGAAGGAGGTTTGATGGACACAAGGCTAGGCGTTATCGATCCGGGACTGAAGTGCAAAACTTGCGGCGGTAAGGCTGGCGAATGCTCTGGACACTTCGGCCACATAGAGCTCGCTGCTCCAGTAATCCACGTTGGATATGCGAAGGTCATAGCGAGGCTCCTGAGCGGCACCTGCAGGGAGTGCGGAAGGATCTTGATCAGGGACGAAAGGAGGGATAAATTCATAAGGGAGATCGAGAGGCTTAAGTCCCTGGGGCAGAATTACGAGGAAGTTCTAAAGGAGGTTTTCAGGCTTACAAAGGCTGCGAAGAAATGCCCTCACTGCGGGGCAGAGCAGCGAGAGATCAAATTTGAGAAGCCTACCTCTTTTTACGAAGTCATCGATCCTGAGAAAAAAGAGGAGGAAAAACTCACACCGAAGGATGTGAGGGAGAGACTCGAAAAGATTCCGAATGAGGATCTCTTAGCCTTTGGACTCGATCCAAAAGCGGTCAGACCGGAATGGTTTGTCCTTACAGTTCTTCCAGTTCCGCCAGTTACTGTTAGGCCTTCTATAATTCTCGAAACAGGCCAGAGGAGTGAGGACGATCTGACGCATAAGCTTGTCGACATAGTAAGGATAAACCAGCGCTTCATCGAGAACAGAGAAGCTGGAGCACCGCAGCAGATTCTCGAAGATCTTTGGGAGCTTTTGCAGTATCATGCGACGACTTACCTTGACAACGAGGTGAGCGGAATTCCGCCTGCAAGGCATAGGAGCGGCAGACCGCTTAAGACGCTCGCCCAGCGATTGAAGGGGAAGGATGGCAGGTTTAGAGGTTCATTGTCTGGAAAGAGAGTTAATTTTTCGGCAAGAACCGTGATAAGCCCAGATCCCTGTATAAGCATAGGCGAGGTTGGAGTGCCCGAGGAGATTGCGAGCGAGCTTACAGTTCCGATATTCGTGACCAATAACAACCTGGAGCTTGCGAGGCAGATAATTCTGAGGAAGGAGCATCCGAGGGCGAGCTACGTTGTTAGAGCAGACGGGAAGAGAATAAGGGTTATAGAGACGAACAGAGAGGAACTAGCCGAAAAACTCGAGCCGGGCTGGATTGTCGAAAGGGAGCTTGCGGATGGAGATATAGTTTTG
>CAZZIT010000137.1:0-2858 GCA_964654365.1 uncultured archaeon | reverse complement strand
GGTTAAAGACCTTCTTGAGAGGATTGAGAAGGTGGCAAAACTCGAGCTCTGAATCTCTGTTTCATGGGGGAGATCTTAAATATCTCTCCCTACGCTGATACTTGGTATGATAATAGCATTTGTCGGCTACCCGCTTTCTGGCAAGAGCACTGCGGCAGAGGTTGCAAAGGAGCTCGGAATTCCCGTTGTTACGATGGGAGATGTCGTAAGGGAGGAAGCTTTGAGAATTGGTCTCGAGCCGAATTCTGAGAACCTTGGGAGAATTGCGGGTGAGCTGAGGAAAAGGGAGGGAATGGATGCAATAGCGAAGAGGTGCATTCCAAAAATCAGATCTCTCGGCCCTGTCGTTCTTGTGGACGGAATAAGGGGAATAGCCGAGGTTATGGCATTCAAAAAAGCCTTTGAGGATTTCGTGCTGATAGCAATTGAGAGCCCATTTGAGGTCAGATTTGAAAGGGCGAAGAAAAGGAGGAGAAGCGACGACGTGCTCAGCTTAGAGGAGCTTGCTGAGAGGGACAGGAGGGAAGAGTCGTGGGGGCTGAAGGAGGCAATGGAGGTTGCGGATTTCACCATAGAGAACAGGGGAGAGTTTGAAGATTTCAGGGAGAAGGTTCGTGAGCTTCTCAGGAAGCTCTTGGGTGTTGAGATCGAGATATCTACAACGATCCACCTGACGGAGGAACCCGAAAAGGTTGTAGAAGCTGTGAAGAGGCTCTTCCCGGATGCGCAGATTAGGATAGAGAACGGGAGGCTTTATGCGACCTCAAGGGATCTAAGAACTTTCCGCGAGCTCCTGAGGAGACAGCGGATTTTGGACACGGCAAGATCTGAGCTAATTTCGAGGAGAAGGGGCAACGAGATCACTGTTTACCTCAACAAGCAGACCGCAACGGTTTCAAGGATAAACTTCTGCGAAGAAGACGCCGCCCTTTCTCCGCTCAAGGTTACCTTCAGACTCCTCGGCGTTCCATTTCAAAGGTTTCTAGATTATCTTGCCCCAGAGACGAGGGATGGAAAGCCTTTGAAGGAGATCGAAGAGCTATGAATCCTATACATCGAATTCTTCTCACAACAGATGGCTCAATCACCGCGATAATCGAGGCGTACACGCAGAAAAGCGTCGAAGTTGAGACAGTCGTTCAGAAGGTAATCCCCGCAGATCCTGAAATCGCTCAACTTCTCGGAATTTCCGAGGGAGAGGAGGTGAATTACAGGGTTGTCTATTTGAGGTCAGGTGGCGAGATCTACGCAAAGGCTGTATCCTATACACCGCTTAAAAGGCTGGAGAACGGCTTCAGGGAAGATCTGATGCGGGCAGACATTCCTGTGGGCAGGATATTGAAGAAACACGGAATTGAGGCAAGGAGGGAGATAAAATGGGGGAAAGTGGTGGCAGACGAAGAGCTTGCGAGGGAGTTCGGGGTTTCAGCTCCACTAATTCTGGTCAGGAACTACAACATAATCCACAGGGGCGAGATAATGATGAACGTAACCGAATACTTTCCCATGGAAAGATTCGAGCTTTGAAATTAAATTATCCGCCCGTATCTGTCGATCTCTCCCTTCTTTATCCTCGTTGATGAAATCGGTCTGCCGTCCTCTGCAAGAACCCAGTCGACCTTCACTATTCTTATCTCCCTCTTTCCCATCTCGACCCTTCTGGCGTTTATCTTTAAAGCCATTTCGAAAGTCTCAGGAGAAACGACGAGCGCATCGAAGTCGTTTTCGAGAGTTTTGCCGTAAGGATCCGAGATCATGACTATTTCGGGCTCAAAACCGTATTTCCTGATGATGAATTGCCTCACGTTTTCCGCCCTCAGCTCAAAGGGGAGAACGCATCGAACCCTCTTTCTTGCCATCTCGTCGCTCGTGATTCCGATCATCACTTCCTTCCCGCCGAGTCTCACGGCGCAGTCTATCAGCCTCTTGTGTCCCTCATGGAGGGGCTCAAAGGTCCCCCCAAGAACGACTTTCACGAAAACCATCGTGGAGCGAAAAATAAAAAATTTTTTATTTATAAATTCGTGGTCAAAAATTATAATTTTTATAGCACATCAATTTCTCGCCAGCGGAAACTGCGTTGAGACAGCGATTGCAGGAAATGCAGTCGCTCTTGGTCCAGTGCCTCGGAAGATACGGATCCCTGATCAGCGGTCTCGACATCGCAACGAGATCTACGCTCTCGAGAAGTTTCTCGGCAACATCAATACTCCTTATTCCTCCAACCGCTATAACTGGTCTTTCAACTGCTCTCTTTATCGCGATCGCGTACTTTGCAAAGTAAGCCTCTCCGCTCCTATGCACCTTCTGGCTCACCACATTGTACCTCATGTGGTAGAACGACTCATACATTCCGCCGCTCACCTCTATCGCGCTAAGGTGCTCGCTTAGCCTCTTTGCTATCTCAATGGAGTCCTCGAGCTCGAGTCCACCTTGAACGAAATCGCACGCGTTCATCTTAATTAGGATCGGAATTCTGCTCTTCTCCCTCGCCCTTTCGATTATTTCGAGGACAACTCTGACACCGTCCCCGTACTCGTCGTTCCTTCTATTTGTATGCGGGGACAGAAATTCGCTCAGTAGATATCCGTGGGCGCAGTGAAGCTGAACCGCATCGAAACCTGCTTTTTCTGCCCTTATAACAGCGTTTTTAAAGTCCTCGATTATTTTCTCGATCTCCTCTTTGCTCAGTTCTCTCGGCATCACGTTTATTGAGGGATCGAAAACCGCAGAAGGGGCTACAGGCGGGCATACGGTTGTTTGCCTTCCCGCATGTGCGATCTGGGCAACGAAGAAGACATCCCTATCAACACTCTTCACATCAGAAACGAGCTTTTTAAGTCCCTCAACGAACTCAT
>CAZZIT010000136.1:0-3587 GCA_964654365.1 uncultured archaeon | reverse complement strand
CCAGAAAGCGGGTAGCCGACAAATGCTATTATCATACCAAGTATCAGCGTAGGGAGAGATATTTAAGATCTCCCCCATGAAACAGAGATTCAGAGCTCGAGTTTTGCCACCTTCTCAATCCTCTCAAGAAGGTCTTTAACCTTGAAGGGCTTCACAACCACATCTAGTGCGCCCTCTCTCAGAATTTCCCTTCCCCTCTGAGCCGCATAAGCCGTTACAGCGATGACCTTCGCCTTCGGATCGATCTTCTTTATCTCCTTTGTCGCACTCACTCCATTCATCGTGGGCAATTCGATGTCCATAAGAACGAGATCGGGTCTCTCCTTCAAGTATTTCTCAACAGCTTCTCTTCCGTCGTTCGCAATGACGATCTCGTGGTTTTTGAGAATCCTGACGAGCAACTCGACCATGCCGTCGTCGTCTTCAACAATGAGTATTTTCATTAAGAAAAGTCCAAAGATTCCAAAACTTAAGCTTTTCCCCGACCTGCAAAAATCATGAAAAATAGATCGATCGTAATAGATTCTTTGGTAAGGCTTTTTATACTCGCCAAACTACGAAGGGGGCGTGAAGGAACTCATAATGAAGCACGTTGCGATAAACGCTGCAAAATTCGGAAAGCCAGACGAGAAGGCAGTAATTGGCAAGGTTTTAGCCGAAAATCCTGAGCTAAAGCTCAGAGTCAGGGAAATAATCCCGCTGATCAGAGAGTGCATCAGAGAATTCGAGGCTCTTGGAGAAGAGGAGAGGAAACAGCTTGTCTCAAGGTTTTCTGTGGAAAAGAAGGTTGAAGAAAAGGAGCGCTCGCTCCCGCCGCTGCCAAAGGCAGAAGTAGGAAAGGTCGTGATGAGATTTGCCCCAAATCCAAACGGACCGCCAACGCTCGGGTCTGCGAGGGGAATAATAATAAACGGAGAATACTGTAAGATTTACAGGGGAAAGTACATTCTCAGATTCGACGACACGGATCCGAAGACGAAGAGACCGATGCTTGAAGCATACGACTGGTATCTCGAAGACATCGAATGGCTTGGCTACAGGCCTGATGAAGTGATTTATGCCTCGAAGAGGATTCCGCTTTACTACGATTATGCCAGAAGACTTATCGAGCTTGGAGGGGCCTATGCATGCTTCTGCGGAAAAGAGGAGTTCAAGAAGTTCAGAGACGCCGGAGTTCCCTGTCCGCACAGGGCTCTGAGCGTTGAGGAGAACCTCGAGGTCTGGGATAAGATGCTCGAGGGTGCATACGAAGAGGGGGAACTTGTGCTGAGGATCAAGACCGACATGTCCCACAAGGATCCAGGCGTTAGAGACTGGGTTGCCTTCAGGATCATCTACGCGCCCCATCCGTTGGTCGGCGACGCTTACTGCGTTTATCCGACGCTCGATTTTGAGTCTGCAATCGAGGATTACCTCTGCAAGACGACCCACATTCTCAGGGGCAAGGACCTGAGAGACTCGGAACTCAGGCAGAGGTATGTATACGATTACTTTGGCTGGGAGTATCCCGTTACGATTCACTGGGGAAGGGTGAACATACTCGAATTCGGAAAGCTCTCAACCTCGCTTATAAAGAAGGACATTGAGGCTGGAAAGTATGAGGGATGGGACGATCCGAGGTTGCCAACGGTAAGAGCTCTGAGAAGACGCGGTATAACGGCTGAAGCGATAAGGACATTTTATTTAGCCCTCGGAATTAGCGAGAGCGAGGTAAACGTGAGCATGAAGAGCCTCTATGCCGAGAACAGAAGGATCGTGGACCCTCAGGCAAACAGATATTTCTTCGTCGCAGACCCTGTGGAGATCGAGATTGAGGGTCTTCCAGAGGAAAAGGAAGTCGAGATTCCAAAGAATCCGAATACAGGAGATAAAAGAGTTCTTATTGGTGAGAGGACTGTTTACGTTTCCAGAGAGGACTTTGAAAGGCTGAAAGGGGAGAACGTTAGGTTAAAGGATTTCTGCAATGTAATCCTCGAAAAGAAGGCTAAATTCGTGAGTTTCGAGCTGCTTGAAGCGAAAAAAGGGAAGAATATAATCCACTGGCTTCCGAAAAGCTTTGCAAAGGAGTGCAGGGTGATAGGGGACAGGATATGGGAAGGATATGTTGAAAGTGGTGCTGAAAGGGAAATCGGGAATGTCGTGCAGTTCGAGAGATTTGGATTCTGCAAGATCGAGAGGGTCAATGGAGAAGTACTGGCAATTTACACGCACGACTGAAATTGCAAAAATTTAAAAATCTTTGGCTCAATAGCCTTCAAGCCCGGGTGGTGTAGTCCGGCCCAACATGAGGGCCTGTCGAGCCCTCGCCCCGGGTTCAAATCCCGGCCCGGGCGTTTTTGATAACTTAACATTGCACGATTTTCATGCTAATTCCGTGATGTCATACAGAATGTCATAGCAATGAGTCATGCAAACTTTAAGTTTGATAATAGCCAGCATAAAGCTTAAAAAGGTTAACTTAGATAAAATAAAGCATGACACTAAAGTTCCCGGAGGATAAAAAATTCGACGAAAGGGTTAAAAAATTTCGGGAATTCCTCGAAAGCAGAGGTTTTGGCTTCGAGCAAAGACAAAACCAGCTCTTTCTTGCAAGGAAGAAAGGCATTGTTGTCAATGTATATAATAATGGGAAAATAGTGTTTGGGGGAAAATCGAAAGAGGAAATTGAGGAAATAAAGAATCTTGCCAAATCCATTGGGGCCGAAGAGGAGGGGCAAACGAAATTGATCAAGGGAAAGAGGATTGGAACCGACGAAGTGGGTAAAGGAGACTATTTCGGTCCTTTAATTATTGCTGGGGTAATAATATCTGAAGAGGTCGAGAGGGAGCTTGAATCTATGGGAGTTAAGGACTCAAAGCGTCTTAGCGATACCAGAATAAGGGACCTGGGTTACGAGATTAGAAGAGTCCTCGATAGGAAAAATTACGACATACTCTTCATTTCTCCCCTCCGCTATAATTTGCTGTACAACAGATTAAGGAATGTAAACAGGATACTCGGCTGGGCACATGCAAGGGTTATAGAAAACCTACTTGAGGCAAACGAGTGCCAAGCCGCAATTTCTGATCAGTTCGGGGACCCGGGTTACATAAAAAATGCCCTGATGGAGAAGGGGAGGAGGATAGAGCTCTATCAAACTCCTCATGCTGAAAGAGATCTAGCTGTGGCCGCGGCTTCCATATTGGCAAGAGAAGAATTTATATCGAAAATGGAGGAGTTGAGTGAGATTTATCAATTTGACTTTCCAAAGGGATCCAGTAATGTTGATGAAAAGGCAAAGGAATTCGTCGAAATATATGGAGTCGATGCGCTGAAAAATGTGGCAAAGATACATTTTAGCAACACGTCAAGAATAATTGGCAGAGAATTGAAACTTGATAGAATTGAAGAGTTCGAAAGGGAAATCAAAAGGAATAAATCCGAAAACCCTACGGGGGAATATTATTCAACTTTAAGGCTTGAATGTTTTAGTCTACTCGATTCCTTCGAGTCCGAACTCAGGAGATTCATAGAATCCAAGCTGAAATTGGCATACGGCGATGACTGGTGGGAAAGGTGCATTCCGAAGAACATAAGAGATAAGGCG
>CAZZIT010000135.1:0-2081 GCA_964654365.1 uncultured archaeon | reverse complement strand
CAGTTGTGGAGCCTGAGGAAGTCGAACTGCTCCTCCTCGGAATGTGCTCACTTGAAGAATAGATGTAGGTTCCAGATTCCGGCATTATGTCGAGGAGGTGCTTGACATCGTAGTATGAAAAGCAGAGGATGAAGTTTTCAGGGGCTCTGCTTATTTCCGCTGGATCAGCAATCTTGTCGTCGTAAAGCTCCAGAACGTATTTCTCCCACTCATCTTTTTGCGCCTTAAGCTCAAAGTAAACTCTCTTATCTTTCATCCTGTCAGTCCCGTCAGCGCACTCCAGGGCTTTGAGCATGTAGGCATCCTTTGCCGTGACCACGAGCTCCCTTCCAATCTTCTTTGCGATTTCTCCGAACATCTCAAGCCTCTCGAAGTTCCTCGGCGAGAAGTCTGCGATTACCAGTCCCTTTGCCTCCTCAGCTACAGCGAGGCAGTTGCTGAAGACATTGTCTTCCGAAATTCCCTCTTCTTCCCCAGCCCTCGTACCCTCTATTATGAGGACTGAGGCCTTCTTTGCCTCCCTTAAAAAGCGCCTCGTTTTCTCGGCCCCTCTTCCGTGCATCCTGAAGTCGCCCGTGTAGGCTAGGGCAATGTCCCCCTCGATCAGGAAGCCGCAGGCCCCGTAGATGGAGTGGTCCAGCTCAAACGCCTCCACGCTGAAGGGGAGCCCCAGCTCTTCTACATATCCGCATTCAGGTGTCTCGATTTCCTTCGTTCTCTGAGACTGGCACAGGAACTGTAGAAGACTTTCGCTTATTTTTTCAGTGCAGAGAATCTTCCTGCATGCATAAGGCTCTTTTTTCGACCTGCTTGCCTCAAGGGTCCTGCCGTCATCTTTCGGATACTTTCTTGCAAAGTATGGAGCCTCCATCCCGGGGCTCGCCTTCAACGTGTCCCTCAACGCCTTGAGTATGGCCAGAGTTGTTGCGGTGGCTGCGATGGCGATGCCTTCATCCAGATAGCCGATGCAGCCGCAGTGGTCGAGATGTGCATGACTCAGAAATACAGCTGAAACATCGGGCCTGGGAAAAGCGGAAGCGTCGAGGTCAGATGGGACGAGGTCTTCCCTGTAAATGTTCAGCCTTGGTATTATCCCGAGCTGGACAGCGTCGTATATGCCTCTGGAGCTCCTCTCCCTTAAAAACTCGTCGTAGTACTGTCCGTGCTTTGCGAAGTTCATCCCGAAGTCTAGGAAGACACCCTTCTCTCTTTCTTCGACGTAAATCTTGTTCCCGCCGATCGTTGTTGCACCGTCATAGATAGTGATCTTCATAGCTAGCCAGTTTCTGCCTTAATGTTCACAGATTTAAGGGTTGTGATTTTAATTGAGTGTATGGTCTTTCCATTTGACAGGAGAAAGAATTTCCCTTAGGATCTCGATGAGGCGACCTGTTCATTGCCTCAAGGGGTGTCTCCTCAAAACGGTCAGAACGATTCGTGAATTGCAAAGCACCCAGTCTCCGCATGCTTTGCTCACTTTTTTACTAATAAAAGTATCGGATGAAACATGCTCGGAGATAGCATCCCTCTCTTCACTCTGCAACAATAAAACATTCATCTCCGAACATGACTTAACGGTTGCGCCGACATACCTCTTGATAGTCCCAGCTGTTACGTTGCTGGCCATGGCGACAAAGCTCATGTTCCACAGCCTCTCGCAAGTGCCTTCGACCACAAGAACATCCCTGCGGTAATTAAGAATCCACACTAAGTGATAACATGCATAGTACTCTAAGCTCCATGCTGTTAATCCCCTACTTTTATAAGTTAAAAAAAGAATGTTCCCAAAACAGATTACTGAAAGTTGTAAGGGAAAAACTGACCTGCGCTCAGCTAGGATTTGCCCTCTCTGGGGCAAACCTCCCGTCGTGATTTCACGGGCGTATCTTTCTACACTTTTTAGAAAAGTCTCGTGAAAGCCCGATATTTTTATCATTTCCTGTGCAAAAAAATGGTGGCTACTGCTTCGTCTTCGGATAGATCTTTGTTATGAATGCTTTGTTCATGTGGATTATGTATGTACACCAATACACTCATACACTGTCAAGTTACAACTTACTCTGATCTCTAAAAGATCATGA
>CAZZIT010000134.1:0-2777 GCA_964654365.1 uncultured archaeon | reverse complement strand
CTCCGAAGAACCACTGAACTTTAAAGATTTCATAGCTATACTATGGCAATATTCCAGAAATTTAAATTTTTCTTCTCGTTTTGTCAAAATAATATAAAAGTTCAGTTTAATTTCGAGCAATTCCCAATCTCACTATAAACCCTTTCAGCAATATCCCCCACCCTTGCATTGAGCTCTGGCGGGATCTCGCCTATGGTGTACGGATCCCTGATGCCTATTCCGACGATCAAAATTCTTTGAGGAGGGGATAGATTTAAAGCTCTCATGAGCTCTATCGCCTCAGGTAATCCAGCGTAATGCGGGGATTTAGGAGAACGAATGGCGAAGGCATTCAGGTCTTCTAAAACAATCACTTCTCCGTATTCGCCGATCATGCTGTCCACGATTATCACGGAATCCCTTCCAGCTATGTAGTCTATCAGCGAATAACCGATCCTTTCGAGAATCTCGACCTCGAAGCCCTCTGCTTCAAGCCTTTCCTTCAGGATTTCACCAACAAGCAAGGCAATGCTGTCCTCTGCGTAGAGAGAATTGCCCAAAAATAAAATCAAAGGCATAAATAAAAATTAATTAATAACTCTCAGAAGCTCTCCGCTCTCGCTGTAGATGTATATCGGCACAGGCACCGAGCCTGGCAACGAGTGAGTTCCGCATGCATTGCATGGATCGTAAGCTCTGAAAGCCATCTCCACCATGTTAAGAAGCCCGTCGTTAACAACTCCGCCCTTTATCAGGCTTCTTGCCGCCTTGTCCACTGAAAGCGTGATTCTTCCGATGTTGTGCTGCGTCGCGACCAAGAGATTTGCCCTCCTTATAACTCCCCTTTCGTCCGTCTCGTAATGGTGAATCAGCGTCCCTCTCGGCGCCTCGACGACGCCTATTCCAACGCTTGGCGTTGCTGTAGGTACATTTCTGACGTTCTGAGCGAGGATGTCAGGATCATTTGCAAGTTCCTTTATGCACTCGGCAGCCTGAATCATCTCTATTACCCTCGCCCAGTGCATTGCTAAGGTGTAGTGCGCGGGCTTCCCGAGCATTTCATACATCTCCTCGTAAGCTTCCTGAGCTAAGGGTGTGGCCATGCCGTCTGCAGCATTAAGCCTTGCCAGCGGTGCCACGGAGTATATTCCGCTCTGCTCACCATCAACAAACCCCTTCCAGCCTATCTTCTTCAGATAGGGGAAGTCCATGTAGGTCCACGGCTCGACGTGCTCTGCAATGTGCTCCGTGTATTCGTGAACATCGAATTTCGCGAATTCCTTTCCGTTCGGATCCACAACCCTGATCATTCCGTCGTAGAAGTTCACCCTGTTCTTGCTGTCCACAAGACCCATGTAGTAAGTGCGATGCGTGTATGCGTCGCTAGTGATCAGATCGAGATACTTCTTGTTGCTTAGAACTATGTCCTTGAAAACCTTAAGCGTGAACTGGGCGAATTCGACCGCCTGATCTCCCAGAACCTTCAGCTCTTTAACTATTTCCTCGTTCAAAGGCTTTGAAATTCCTCCTGGAACTCCAAAGACTGGGTGGATTGCTTTTCCGCCGATCTTCTCCATCATCTGCCTTATGCTCTTCCTCATTCCTATTACTTTGAGCCCGACCTCCTGCCCGACCTTCTTGATAACGCCAACAACGTTCCTTTCCTCCTTTGGAGCATCTGGTCCGACAATGAAATCAGGACCACCAAGAATGTAGACATGCAGAGCGTGATCTTCGAGCATGAAGAGATTGTAGAATAGCTCCCTTATCTTCTTCGCTGCAACGGGTGGCTCAACCTTGTAGAGATCGTCAAGGGTCTTTGTTGAAGCCATGTGATGAGCCGTCGGGCAGACACCGCAGATCCTCGAAGTTATCTGGGGCATGTCCTCCGCGTGCCTTCCTTCTGCGAATTTCTCGAAACCTCTGAACTCGGGCACTTGGAAGAAGGCCCTTACACAGTCCCCTTTGTCGTTGAGCACTATTATTATCTTCCCGTGACCTTCAAGGCGGGTTATTGGGTCGATAACGATTTCCTTCGTCATAATTCAGTCACCTCCTTTATGCGCTCCAGCCTCTTCAAACCCGTCCTATGACCGAGCTTTGAAGCGGCTAAGGAATACCTGTAAACAACTCCAACCCAGTCGGGAACCCTTCCGTAGGCTTCTTTAATCTCCCTCTCCTCAAGCGGCGAGTAGTCGAGGATGCTCGCAAAGTAAGAGATTGCCTTTCCTCCGTAGTCCACTATGCCATCAAGGGCTCCGAAGCAGCCTGTGCACGGCATGTTAGCTTTGGGGCACAGAGAGGTGCAGCCCCCTCTTGTAACAGGCCCCATGCAGAGGAATCCCTGGGCAAGAAGACACTCATTGAGTTTTGGAGCGGCCTTGTCAGGTCTCCTGAACTCCTTAACAAGGATTTTTTCAGGCTTGGTATCGTTAAGCGGACATTCGTCGCACACCGATCTCTGAGATGCTCCCAAAACGGAACCTTTTGGCGGTAGATTGCCGCCGAGCAGCGCTTGGAGAGCGTTCCAGAAAACATCCGGAGTTGGAGGACACCCAGGAATATAGTAATCCACATCAATAACCTTTTCAAGCGGTAAAAGCACAGTCAAAGGCTCCGTGAGCTCGATTTCAACTTTCATACCAGCTTCAGGAATCTTAACGATCGTCTTCTTCGTTGGCATAACTTCCTTCGGATTTTCGACCGTGGGAACCTCCAAGTATTTTCTCTCAAGAACTTCATTGCGATCGTAGAGGTTCGCAAGCCCGGGAATTCCTCCCCAAGCTGAGCAGGCGCCA
>CAZZIT010000133.1:0-8351 GCA_964654365.1 uncultured archaeon | reverse complement strand
AGACGTGGCTACAGGGTTATTTCTGTCAGGGAATTCGCAGAAAAACACGGTTGCGCAAGAAGAGAGGGAAAAGATATTGTTGTTGACGTAGAAAGGCTGAGGAGGTTCGATTTCGATGGTATCGTCGAGGGTCACCTTTCGCACCTTCTCAGGCCAGAGATCGCAATAGTTCTTCGCTGCAATCCGCTTTTGATAAAGAAAAGGCTGATCGAACGTGGCTGGGATTATGAAAAGGTGATGGAAAACGTTGAAGCGGAACTGATCGATGTGATCCTCGTAGAAGCGCTCAAGAGCTGCGAAAAAGTGTTCGAAATTGATGTAACTGAGATGAGTGTTGAGGAAGCTGCAGATGCCGTTGAAAAAATCATTAAAGGAGATGCGGATGAATTCAGGCCTGGAAGCGTGGACTGGATATCCGTGCTTGGAGACAGGATAGAGGAGGTTACAAGATATGGAGGGATTTAAAAAAATCGATTGGGCTGAAAAGCACATGAAGGTGCTTGCGAGGATCAGGGAGGAGATGAGAAAGGAAAAGCCTTTGGAAGGTCTTCGCGTGGGAATGGCGCTGCACGTCGAAGCAAAAACTGCAGTGCTTGTTAAAACGCTCATCGAAGCCGGAGCTGAAGTTGCGATTACCGGATGCAATCCCATGAGCTCGCAAGATGATGTTGCCGATGCGCTCAGGGGGATGGGAATTAAGTGCTATGCAAAGCGTGGCATGAGCGTTGAGGAATACTACTCCGCAATTGCCAAGGTTGCGGATTTTCGGCCCGATATAGTTGTTGACGACGGCGCAGATCTGATATTCGAGCTTCACAGGAGAAAGCAGAAGGTCAAGGGAGCAAGCGAAGAAACAACAACAGGAGTTTTGAGGCTAAAGGCCATGGAAAAGGAGGGAGTTTTGCAGTTTCCGGTGATTGCCGTTAACGATGCACTGACGAAGTACCTGTTTGACAACCGCTACGGCACAGGGCAGTCGACAGTGGATGGTATCATGAGAGCCACGAACATGCTGCTTGCTGGAAAAAAGGTTGTGGTTGCGGGTTACGGGTGGTGTGGAAGGGGAATTGCAATGCGCTGCAGGGGAATGGGGGCGAACGTGATAATCACCGAGGTTGATGAGATCAGAGCTCTGGAGGCGATAATGGATGGATTCACGGTTATGGACATGGATACCGCGAGTGAGATCGGGGACCTATTCATCACCGCAACGGGAAACAGGGATGTGGTGAGAGAGGAACATATGATGAAGATGAAAGACGGCGCAATTCTTGCAAACGCTGGACACTTCAACGTGGAAGTTGATGTTAGAGCTCTTGAAAGGATTGCAAAGAGTGTTAGAGAGGTCAGAAAGAACGTTAAGGAATACGATCTGGGCAAAAAGAAGCTGTATCTACTTGCAGATGGCAGACTCGTGAACCTTGTGGCGGGCGACGGGCATCCGATCGAGGTCATGGATATGAGCTTTTCGGATCAGGCTTTGGCAGTTCGTTACATCGCCGAGAACTGGGAGAAGCTCGAAAATAGGGTTTACAGGCTTCCTGAAGAGCTCGACAGAAAGGTTGCAAGGCTTAAGCTTGAAACGCTCGGAGTGAAGATTGACAGGCTCACGGAGGAGCAGATAAAGTATCTCAGCGACTGGAGGAGCGGGACATGATGTGGTTCTACAGAGCAGTGAAGAATCCCGCTGCTCGAAGAAAGTGGCTGGTGTTCATCTCAACCATAGCGGCAATTGTCTTCGGCTACGGTGCTTACAGAATTATGATCGGCGACAGTGCAATTCGGGTTGCTCTTCTATTGGCGATTTTCTCCCTGTTTATACTCCTCTACGCAATAATGGCCCTCGGAAAGCCGAGATACTATTTTCTGGACGATGAATTCGTGATTTACAGGCCCTTCAGGACCAGGCTTGGAGAGGTAACGGGATACAGCGTCGATGAAGGCAGGATGCTGATAAAGCTAAAAAAGAGGGGCATTCTTGGAGTAAAGACACTTTACTTCGAAAATATTGAGGACTTAAAAGAGGCTGAGAAGCGGCTTAAGAAAAAGCTGAGGTCATAACGATTTCCAGCAATTCTCCGCAATTCCTTTCACTTCCAGCCCCTTAGCGATCTTTTCTCTGATCGGTCTGAGGTTTTCCCAGTCCTCATCGCTCAAAGGCATTTCACCAACCCTCTCAGCGATGCTCTTTATCAGCTGCCTCACTTTCTGGCCTCCATTTTCGCTTTTCGGCACCGCAAGCCAGATATCGTAGAAGAGCGTAGGTCGGAAGGCTCTGGGTATCTCGGCGAGAAGTTCTAAGAATATGAAATCCTCCGTCTCAAGACCAGACCGATAGTGAACCTTTTTTATAGCAGCCATAAATACGCCTGTGGGAAGGAAGAAGGCCAAGGCAAGATTTTTCAGCAGCTGTGCTGCGGAAATGCTGATTCCCTTAGATTCTCCGAGTTCTTCAATTGCCTTTTTTGCTCCTTCTCTGTCAAGCTCCTCAAATTGAACGTCAAGCTTTCTGAAAATATCCAAAATGGGCTTTCTTGCCAAAAAACCCAGCCCGAAGACCTTGGATGCCTTGTCCAAAAACTTCTTGTTCACAAAGAGCACGAATGGTTCATCGCTCATGCTCTGAAATTAATAACTGATTATTTAAAAATTTTCCGCAGAAGCATTTATATAGTTTATATACCACCGATGTTGGGGTTTATTATGGAATACACAATAAAGATCGAGAACGTTGTGGCCTCGACGCAGATAGGAGAGAACATAGACCTTGTGAAGATCTCGAAAGAGATTAAGGACTCCGAGTATAAACCAAAGCAATTTCCCGGACTTGTTTTGAGAACGAATGAGCCAAAGGCGGCAGCCCTGGTTTTTAGAAGTGGAAAGATCGTTTGCACGGGCTCTAAATCAGTTGAGGATGCGAGAAGAGCGGTAAAGCAGATCGTTAAAATGCTCAAGGAGATCGGAATCTCCGTCATCGACGATCCCGACGTGAAGGTGCAGAACATCGTCGCCTCAGCAGATCTCGGCACCGATCTAAACCTGAATGCGATAGCCGTTGGTCTGGGTCTTGAGAACGTAGAGTATGAGCCTGAGCAGTTTCCGGGGCTGGTTTATCGCCTTACAGACCCAAGGGTAGTAGTGCTCATCTTCGGATCTGGAAAGATGGTCGTGACGGGAGGGAAGAGTCCTGAAGATGCGCAAAAGGCAGTTGAAAAGATCTCCAAAGAGCTGAAGATGCTCGGTCTGATGTGATGCACCCTCTGCTGAAGAAGAAGGGTTTCATATTGGACATAGATGGAGTTGTCGGGAGAAGCGCTGAACCCATCGAGGAGGGTGTTAGGGGTGTTCTGAAGTTGCTTGAAGCTGGAAAAAAGGTCGTTTTTGTTTCAAACAACTCAACGAGAAGCAGGAGAATACTGCTGGAAAGGTTGAAGTCTTTCGGCATTCCCGCTACCGAGAGAGAAGTGATATCGGCAACTCACGCAACGGCGAATTTCATCGCTAAAGAAAAAAAAGGGGCAAAGGTTTTCACGACTGGTGAGGATGGGCTGAAGGAAGAGCTGTTAAACGCGGGATTAAATCTTGTGGATTATAGGGAGGCAGAGTACCTCGTGGTGGGTTCGAACAGAAATCTGGACTACGATCTGATGACGAAGGCACTGCGCTGCTGCCTGCAGGGGGTGAGATACATAGCGACGAATCCTGACAAGATCTTCCCCTCCGAGGATGGCCCGACTCCCGGAACAGGGCTCATAATAGGTGCCCTCTACTGGATGACGGGCAGAATGCCCGACGTCGTTGTCGGAAAACCTTCAAAGGTTATAATGGAGGAGGCCCTAGAAAGGCTCGGCCTGAGGGCTGAAGATGTCGTTGTTGTCGGGGACCAGATCGAAGTAGATGTCGTTGCGGGAAGAAGAATAGGTGCGAGCACACTGCTTGTGCTGACAGGAGTTTCTAAGAGGGAGGACATAGAGAGAGCAAGCATAAAGCCCGACCACGTTCTGCCATCTCTTGAGGCTTTATTTTATTCTTAAATTTTTCCGCTCTCGAGTATTTTCTTCAGCTCGTAGGTTGCCATTTCTCTTGTCCTCAACTCGTCCAGTATTCTCTCCATCTTCTCAACATGTTCGCCCAACTTTTTGACGAATTCACCCTCAGGGATTTCGTCTTTTATTTCGAGATAGCCTTTAATAACCGCGAGCGGATTTCTGAGCTTGTCAGCTAGCTCCTCAAACTGCTTGAGGTTCTCGACGATTATCCTGTGAGCCAAATCCTTTTCTCGCTCAACCTTTAGAGCTTTCAGGCGCATGGAAAGATTCTGAGATATCGTCGACATGAGCCTCAGTTCGTCTTCCGTGAAATTGTCGTCTCTTTCAACAACCACAAGAGCTACGAGTTTTTCGGCAAAGGCAGGGATAAATGTATAGAATTTTCCAGACCTGAACTCCTGAACGACTTCCCTTATTCCTTCCTTGCCAGAAAGATCCTGGGCCAACAATTCTGGGGGAACGGAAAACGGAACGAATTCGGATTCGAAAAGAAAAACTCCAACTCTTGCCTGCAGCTTCTCGAGAGAGGACCTGATGTGGGACAGAATCCTAAACTCTGAATTTTCTTGAATCAACATTCCGCTTATTTCACCAGATACCCTCAGCAGAGCGTTCATTCTGCTGAGCTTTTCCTCGTTTTCCTTAAGATTCGTCACGTCTGCAATGTTCACGATCACCGCAGGCTTCCCCTTGTACTTTATCCTCCTAGCCAGAACCTTAATCCACTTCTCCTTCCCATCCTTTGTCTGAACCTTTAACTCGTAACTTTCGGGAACTTTCAGCCCCCTTTCCCTTGCCAGATACCTTGTCTTCGCCATCTCTCTGAATTCAGAAGAAACTATGTCGTAGGGATGGGAGAACTTGCGAATGTCCTCCATCGTGTATCCCAGCATTTTTGACACGACGTCATTTGCGTATATAATTTTATTATTTTGAATTATAAAAATTCCGGTATGCGAATTCTCAACGAGTGTTCTGTAAAGCAGTTCCCTCTCCTCGAGTTTTCGTTCGTATTCTCTTTTATCCGTTATGTCCTCAAAGCAAACTAAGATCAGATCCCTCTCACCATCGATAAGATTTGCAACGACCTTAGCATATCGCTTCTCCCCGTCTTTCCTCAAAAAACTCGTGACGAGATCTACGCTCTCATTTCTGAGGACTTTTTCGACTGTTTCCCTCACGCTTTTAGCCAGCTGCGATTCGAAAAAGATCTCGACGCTTTTCCCGAGAAGTTCATCGACAGAATAGCCCGTAATTTTCTCCACGGTCCTGTTGGCAAAAACTATTCTTTCCCTCTGAAGCATTAGAAATCCAGAAATGGAACAGTCTATGATATTCCTGTGGAACATTTCGGTTTCAGCGATCTTCCTTTCAAGTCCGACCTTCTCCGTAACATCTTTTGCAACGAATATACCCAGCCTCATCCCATCGTATTTTATGCACTTGCCAGAAACGTCGAGGACGAATTCGTTAACACCTATTTTCGCTCTTATCTCCCCTCTGACTATTTTATCCGATTCAAATGCTTCTTTTAATATTTTTAAAGCCTTATCTGTGTCTTCAGAATGAACAAAGGAGATCGCGGAGATGCCCACAACTTCCTCCTCTCTCAATCCCGAAGCTTGTATAAAACTCCTGTTTACGCCCAGAATTCTGCTTTCTGGGTCCAAGATCAAAATGAAATCTGGAGATGCTTCAAGGATGGCTCTAAAAGCTTCGCCGCTATTTTCAATCTTCCTAAGGAGATCTCTTGACCCCGGAGTACCTTCAGAAGACATCTGGACACCTTTTTCGTTCCAAGACTTGTGAATTACTCCCCTTTGCTGAATTCAGCGCTCTCTGGGCTCGATTTACCCTTACCATTCGCTGGAATACAGAGTGTATAGAAAATATAAGCTTTTTCATCAAAAATTTTTCATTTTAAAATAATTTTTCCAATCTACTTACTGCCTCTGCGATTACTTCCTTATCCCTCGTCACAGCGAATCTCACATAGCCTTCGCCCGAGGGGCCGAAGCCTATTCCAGGGGTTGCAACTATTCCTGCTCCGTCAAGAATTCTCTTTACGAATTGTATGCTGCTCTCCCCAACACGAACCCAGACGTAGAATGTGGCCCTTGGCTTCCTAACATTGAAACCCAATTTTCGCAGTCCTTCGACGAAAACATCTCTTCTCTCAGCGTATATCCTACAGTTCTCTTCGATTATACTGTCATCACCTCTCAAGGCGGCAATTGCTGCCTCCTGCACTGCCTCGAAGACCCCGCTGTCAACGTTCGTCTTGACCTTAAGCAATCCCTTGAGTATTTCTTCATTACCGCAGGCAAATCCAACACGCCAGCCAGTCATGTTGTAAGTCTTTGAGAGAGAATTGAACTCTATGGTGACTTCAAAAGCATTTTCAAACTCTAAAAAGCTCTTTGGTCGATAACCGTCGAGTCCTATTTCACCGTAGGCGTAATCGTGAGCTAAGATGATTCGATTGTCTGTGCAGAAGTCTATCGCAGACCTTATGAATTCCTTCTCCGCGACCGCTGAAGTTGGATTGTTCGGGTAGTTTAAGAAAAGGATCTTCGCCTTTCTAACTATATCCCCCGGGACTGCATCAAGGTCAGGGAGAAAATCGTTTTCCTCTCTCAACGGCAAATAGTAAACTCTCCCTCCTGCCATTACAGTTGAGGCGTAGTAAACGGGATATCCCGGGTCTGGAACGAGCACATAATCGTTTTCGTTAACGAAGGCAAGGGGTAAATGAGCAATTCCCTCCTTCGAACCGATTAAGGCTATAACCTCCTTCTTGGGATCCAATTTCACACCTTTTCTTCTCCTGTAGAAATCCGCTGCACTTTCCCTGAATTCAAGCATTCCCTCGTAGCTCGGATATTTCTGCCTTTCAACCCTCTCAACCGCTCTCTGCATTGCAGAAACCACATGCCTTGGAGTGGGCAGGTCTGGGTCACCGATCCCGAGATCTATAACCTTAACGCCCTCTGCTATCTTTTTCCTCTTCATCGCATCGATTTCTGCGAAGAGATAAGGGGGGATCTTCTTCATTCTTTCTGACAGCTCGAACATAGCTGCAATTGATTTGAGACGCTATATCTTCTTTTCCTTAGAGGGCAAAAAATTTAAAGTTTTCAACCGAACTGAGGGATGTGGCTCAAACTGGTCGCTTCGGAGGACAGAGAGAAACTGATCGGGATTGCCTCGCAGCTCAGGCAACTCGGTGCCAAGGTTGAGCTTAGAGAGGTCGTGGAATGGGAGAAGGAGGAAAGATTCGTCATCAGCGGAAAGCTGAGCGAGCTCAAGAAGCATAAAGGGAGGGAAGTTTCCGAGAGAGCGCTTGAATGGGAGAGGAGGATTGAAATCCTGAGGGAGATACTCTCCAAAGGAGAGCTGAGTTATGAAGAGTTCATTGAAAAATTCCTGAGCAAGGAGGACTCAAGGCGCTACGAATCATTTAAAAAGCTTTTAAACGGCGAATTCGAAGATTTAGCGGATCAGACTGAAGACATGCTGAAGGTTAAGCTCCTTCTAGACGAGCTGGAGTACTTCCTGCACCAAAACCGATTCGAGATCGGTGAGATCATAAGAGGTGAGCTGCCCGAGGATCCCGAGATCTCAATCTTCAGCGATACACCAATCGAAGGGGGCAAAAAAATCGTTTTAATCGACTACTTTCCTGTATTTGAGCTTTTAGTTGACACAATGAGTCTCCTCGGCAAAGAAGTAGAGCCGGAAGAGCTAAAATATCTGGAACTCATAATTTCGAACATACTCTTCAACGTTGAGAAAATCGACGACATCGACAAGCTGAGAGAGTTCAGCAAGGGGATCGTGGAGGAGGGGGATGAGGAAATATTAATAAATTGCGAAGAAATCTTCGATCAGATTGTGAAGTCCTTGGAGAAGTTCGGGCTCCTTAGGGTTTCGGGGAAGAAAATAAAGCCCAGAAAGAGGTAGTGAGATGGAGGACATAAGGTTCTGCCCAGATCACGGATTCTACAGGGGGGAGAACTGCTGCTGCGGTATTAAGGGAGAGATCGTGCTTAACAAGGAGAGGGTGGAAAAACTTGGAAAATTCGTTTCTGGTCTGCTTAGACATTTTCCCCAAAAATTTGGACTCGAGATCGACGAGAACGGGTGGGTTAGCTTCGAAGCCTTGGCGAAGGTTGTTGCTAAGAAGTACAGATGGGCCAACAGATGGGTTCTAAAGGCACTGGTTTACAGCGATGAGAAGAAGAGGTATGAGATGAAAGGTGAGAAGATCAGGGCAAGATACGGACATAGCATTGAGGTAAA
>CAZZIT010000132.1:0-2339 GCA_964654365.1 uncultured archaeon | reverse complement strand
AGCTGGAATTGATATCAAAATGCCCAAGAGCAGACCGATGTAGGGAAAAATCCAGAGATTTCTCCTAAGCGCTTCCACATCTCCCTTTACGGGCAGCGTGGTCAGAAATCCTATGCTACTCTTCAGGATTTCTAAAGCCGTGTTCCCCATAGAGTAAAACAAACCTCACGGAGCCCCATCTTTTCCTCACTATCCTGTTTTCCTCCTTTTCTACAACATATAGATTCTGGTAGTTTTCTCCAATCGGAATTACCATTTTTCCACCCACACGTAGCTGGTCTATTAACGGTCTTGGAATGTCTGGGGCAGATGCTGTAACGTATATCTTGTCGTAAGGAGCCTCTTCAGGGTAGCCTAAGCTGCCATCGCCCACAACAACGATTACATTGCTATAGCCCAATGCCGAGAGATTACGTTTCGCCATTTCAGCAAGCTCAGGAATTCTCTCAATTGAAACAACCATCCCTCTAAAGCCAACAAGCTCCGCAGTTACCGCAGCGTGGTATCCGCAGCCTGTTCCAATCTCCAGAACTTTTTCGCCCTCTTTAATATCGAGAAGCTCACACATAATTGCAACCATGTGCGGAGCACTTATCGTCTGCCCGTAGCCTATTGGCAGCGGTGTGTCAACGTATGCCTCACTTCTGTATCTTTCAGGCACGAATAAATGCCTCGGAACCTTTTTGATTGCATTGTATACTTTATCGCTCAAATTAAGCTCCTCTCGCAGCCTTTCTGCAAGCCTCATCCTTTTTTCATCATAGTCCATAGGTTCTCAGCCTTTTTCGCGTCCTCCAGCGTATTTATATTTACCACGTCCTCGACTATATAGTTTTCCTCTTCCTGCTCCCCCTCTTCTCCCGCAAATATTATGTTTATCCCAACCGCTTCGCCGTTTTTAACAGCTTTCAAAGCCTTTTTTCCACACCTGGCATAATGGGAGACGACCTCGTCGATTATTCCTTCTCTCAGGTAAACCAGATCGGAGCAAACAATCAGCACGGGGCCGGTAAGGGAAAGGGTTTCTATGGCCTCGCTGAAGTCCTCGATAAATCCGAGTCCGCGAGCTCTGAATACCCTGATACCCAGTTTTCTGAGGTATTCCTCAGTGTTGGGTGTATAGGGCGAGGTTACAGCAATTACTTCATAGGAGGATAGAGCTCTTAGAGCATGATCAACAAGTCTGGTACCGCAAACCTCAAAAAGTGGTTTCTCGCCAGCTTTTAATCTCTCTCCCCTGCCCCCGCACATCAGCAGTGCGAGCATCAAAAGTTTTATTAATTGCCCGACCTAAAGCCTTTGCGATCGACCATGGCGAGGAAAAAGGTTGCGAGAGTTAAGGATAAATGGGCTACGAAGAAGTGGTTTACTCTCCTTGCTCCTGAATACTTCGGGATGGCAGAGGTAGGTGAAACTCCAGCAAGCGATCCAGAGCTCGTAATTGGCAGAACTGTGGAAACGACGCTCGCCGATCTTACAGGAGACGCTTCAAACCAGAATCCATACAAAAAGCTGATCTTCAAGGTTCACAGGGTTGCTGGTGAGAAGGCATACACCAAGTTCCACAGATTCGAGCTGATGAGGGAATACCTTAACAGCCTTGTGAGGCGGAGAACGAGCAAGGTCGAAGATGTAATCGATATTCAGACTGCGGATGGCTACAGAATCAGGGTAAAGCCTGTAGTATTTACGGTGAAAAGGTGCAAGAGCTCGCAGAAGAGGGCGATAAGGGCAGTATCAAGGCAGATTGTGGAGAGCAAGAGTTCACTCAACTTCGTCCAGTTCCTCCAGGAGTGCGTACTGGGGAAAATTCCCTCCGAGATCTACAAGGGTGCAAAGAAGATATATCCCATCAGGAGGGTTGAGATCAGAAAAATAGAGCTTCTGAGCGAGCCAAGGACAGAGGTGGTCGCTGGATGAAGTCGATGTACGCATTCATCAGCGAGACCTGGCATGACGAGGAGCAGATGAAGCAGCTGATGTGGGAAAGGCTACAGAAGTGGCGCAGAGAGCCAGCGGTCTTGAGGGTTGAGAGGCCTACAAGGCTTAACAGAGCAAGGGCTCTGGGTTACAAGGCCAAGAGGGGAATAATCGTCGTTCGTGTTAGAGTTAGAAGGGGTGGAAGACTGCCAAGGAGACCAAGCAGGGGGAGGAAGTCGAAGAACCAGATGGTTAGCAGGCTAACGCCGAAGAAGGGGCTCCAGTGGATAGCAGAAGAGAGGGCGAACAGGAAGTATCCGAACATGGAAGTTCTCGGCTCCTACTGGGTCGGGGAGGACGGGAAGTTCAAGTGGTTCGAGGTAATCTTGGTGGATAGGAGCTGTCCAGATATTCTCGCC
>CAZZIT010000131.1:0-1570 GCA_964654365.1 uncultured archaeon | reverse complement strand
AGCCATTTTCCCCGTAAACGAAGGCCCTCCATATCCCTTTCCTGCACACTATAACTCCTGAAGAGGTCCTTCCCTGGGTCGGGATTTCGTCTAGGCTAACTCTCATGCAGTATCCGTCCCTGCTGATGATGAAGAGGTCTCCTGCATCGCAAAGCTCTGCAAAAACGACCTTTCCCGTCTTCTCAGTTATTCCATATCCCGTTACTCCCATCGCTCCACGGTGAAGGACTCTGAACTTCGAGGTGTCGCACTTCTTGCCGAAGCCGTTTTCCGTGAGCAGAAGTATCCTTTCGGAGCTTCCAGTGGCAATCCATGAGATTCGGTCTTCACCCCGCGTGCGCATCGCGATCACGCCGCGAGAATTTCTCGAGTAAACGGGAATCTCCTCGGCCTTAATTCTCAGCACCTGCCCCTCTTGCGTAACGATGAACACGTCTTCCCCCTTCAACGTCGTTGCGAACGCAATGCTCTCACTCGAAGCCCTTATTCCAGCCCTCTTCGCATTTTCGAATTCCTTAAGCGGAACCCGCTTGATGTATGCATCCTTAGACAGGATGATTACCTCTCCCTCTTCGAAATCCTTTAGGTTAACCGCTGAGACGATTTTCTCGTCTTCAAGCCTGATAAGCCTCTTCAAGGAGACCCCGACAGCGGTTCTGTCCATCTTCGGAATATCTTCGACCTCTATCCAGAAGGCGTTGCCCCTGTCGGTGAAGAGGAGGAGCTTCTCATCAGATCTGCATATGCCGAAATACGCGACATCGTCATCCTTCAGGGAAATGCCAATGACCCCCACTCCACCTCTTTCCTGCTTTTTGAAGGTATTTGGGCTCATTCTCTTCGCAATGCCCTCTGAAGTTATCAAGACAATCGTGTCCTCCGCGATCGCCAGTCTCTCGCCTTCAGAGACTATTTCGGTCCTCCTCTCGTCACCGTACTTTTCCCTTATTTCGTTGAGCTCCGAGATCAGGAGTTCGTCGATCCTCTTCGGATCCGAAAGGGTCAGCTCAAATTCCGAGATCGTTTTCACCAGTGAGGAATGCTCCTCGATGAGTGACTGAACTTCAAGACTCGTGAGCTTCTGGAGTCTTGTCTGGAGTACTGCGTCTGCCTGTATTTCCGATAGTGAGTATCTCTCCATAAGAGATTTTTTTGCCTCCGTAGGTGACTTTGAAGCCTTTATCAGCGATATCGCGTTATCGATATCCTTCAGCACCTTCTTCAGTCCCTCTACAATGTGGAGCCTCTCCCTCGCCTTTCTCAGCTCGTGGTTTATCTTCCTTCTCAGGATCTCCCTTCTGTGATTGATGAATTCAGATATCATCTCCGGAAGCCTGAGAACTTTCGGCTCGTTGTTCACGAGAGCCAGAAGAGTGATTCCAAATGTTGTCTCGAGGTTCGTGTGCATGTACAGCTTTCTGAGCACACCTTCAGGATTCGCATTGGAGCGAAGTTCGACCACGATTCTTATACCCTCCCTGTCGGATTCGTCCCTCACAGTCCTTATCTCCTCCATGTCCTTTGCAAGCTCTGCAATGCTCTCCACGAGCCTTGCCTTGTTCACCATGTA
>CAZZIT010000130.1:0-3028 GCA_964654365.1 uncultured archaeon | reverse complement strand
CTCAGAAGAATAGTAGAGACAGCAGAATGGCTTTCACACGCTTTATCGAGAATTGCAAGCGATTTTGGCAAAAGTGTTCCGAATCTTGAAACCAGAATTAGATATGGTGTTAAAGAAGAGCTTCTGGATCTCGTTTCGATTCGCAACATTGGCAGAGTCAGGGCAAGAAAGCTCTACAATGCAGGAATCAGGTGTAAAGAAGATATAATCGCAAATAAATCTAAAATTGGGAGGATTATTGGCGAAAAAATCGCAGAAAAGGTGCTAAGAGAGCTCGACTCCCTCAAGTCTCAGTAAGGCCTTTTTTATCTCAATGCCTTCAGAGTATCCACCAATGCCGCGCCTGGAAACAACCCGATGGCATGGAATCAATACCGGGACTGGATTTCTACCCAAAGTCCTACCGATAGCTCTTGGTGAGGTTCCAAGTTCTTCAGCAAGCCTGCCATATGTTGTGATCTCCCCGTAGGGAATCTCCTTAGTTCTTTCCAGAACTCTGACCGTGAAATCTGGAAGATCGAGTTCGAAATCGCAAGCGAAATCAACCCTTTCCCCTCTGAAATACCTCTCGACCTTCTCAGACAGCTCGCTTTTCTCGTAACCAAAAACCGGATTTTTTGAGAAAAAAGCTCTTTTCACCCTCTCTCTGGCAACTACATTGAAATACATGCCGTTCCAGAAGATCGAGAACATCAGAAATCCCTTCCTGCGATTTCCCTCAGCCTTTCTATTCCCTTTATCTCTTTTATCACTTCCGCGACAGACTTGGGCACGAACTTCTCCCAATCGTCTCCCTCCAGCATCTTCTTCCTTATTTCGGTTCCATGATACTCATGCCTGTTAACGAGACCTGTTTTAACAACCTTGAAGTTCGCCTCAGTAAAGAGTCTATAAACGAGCGGATTGTTTGTGTAAACAACGTCGAAATGCGGAACCATGGAGCAGATGTGGGCAACCCAGAGGCTGTTTCTGTAGATATCCTCGAGCGGGATTATGTAAACCCTCTTGCGAGTCCCCAGTTCTTCGATCGCTCTTGAGATCATCATGATCCTCTCTCCTGCCGTAAACGGGTTTTCAATCGTATGGCTTTCCTGAGCGCTGCCGATTCCGATGATGAGCTCGTCAACTTCCTCCAGTATCCTCTTCACGACTTCATGGTGTCCGAGGTGGTATGGCTGGAACCTTCCTATGAACAGACCCCTCATCTCGGTCTTCTCACCACCCTGTATATCTCGTCCTTGAGTTTTTTACCGCTTCTCTTTTCCCACTCATCGATGGGAATTCCGTACCTCTCCTGAATTCTGTCCCTGTAGTACTCTGGAATGACGTTGAAGGTGCAGAATGGGATTATCCTGCCATCAGGGGTTGCGTAATGTATTTCGCATCGCTCAACTCTGGCTATGTCGTAGTTGTAGAGATCCTGGAAGTGCATGAAGCCTATGAAAAGGGATTTCATGTGAAATTCACCAAGCGCGGAGTAATCGTGTTTTACGAGAATGTTGAACAGTATGCTTCTCATTTTCATTCCTTTCGGAGCCTTTGAAGAGTCTATGAACTTCCGGAGGTCTATCAAATTCCTCAAAGTCTTCAGGGATTTCATTTTGCTGTCCCTGATTTCATCTGCCTTCTTATCGAGAAAATCAAGAAAGCCGTTAACGTCGATGAACCTCGTGATCGGGATCATCTTTCCGTTCTCGACGAAGACGTAGGTAGCCATGCCGCATGCAAAGTGGGCGGTCAATTCGTACTGCGGCCTTGAGGTTATCGCTTCCACGAACTTCGAAACAGGGACAACGCTGGGAACAGGATAAAAGTCATCTCTGCTTATCTCCCCATTCGTTTGCTCCTCTATGGCTTTCAAACAGTCCGGAATCGTTATCCTGTACTGCTCCCTCTCCTTCTTCGGCATGCTTCCGACGAGGCTTACAGGCTGAAAGTTCACTCCGCGAACGATGTCAATGTTTTTGGCTGCAAATCTTATTATATCAGCAAGCTGATGGTCATTTACACTCTTTATTACAGTCGGAACGAGAACTATACCAAGTCCAGCCTTTCTGCAATTTTCAAGGATTTTTGGTATCTCATTGTGATTCTTTGGATTCGTTTTCTCATCAACACCGTCGTATGACAGGTATACGGTATTAACACCCGCCTCTCTCACCTTGGTGGCAAAATCGCTGTCAAGGGCGAGTCTTATACCGTTTGTGTTGAGCTGAATGTGATCATAGCCCTCTTCCTTGATCACCCTTATTATTTCCAGCAGATCTTCCCTGAGCGTCGGCTCCCCGCCAGTAAGCTGCACGGCATTGCAAGGCACTGGCTTCATCTGCCTCGCAAGCCGAACCATCTGCCTTATCTGCTCGACTGTCGGCTCGTATACGTAGCCAGCCCTTTTTGCGTAAAAGAAACAATACCAGCATGCCAAATCGCATCTGTTTGTCAGCACTATGTTTAGCAAGGCTGTGTGGCTTTTATGATTCCCGCACAAGCCACAGCTGAATGGACAGTTTCCTTTTTCAGTGATAGGATTCTCTATTCCTTTCCCATCCCTCGCAAACCTCGATGCTCTCTTAAAAAGCTCTACATCGCCCCAGTACACATCTTCGAATTCTCCGTGATCCTTGCATGTTTTCCTTATCATCACCTTCCCGTTTTCAGCGTAAACCTCTGCATCGATTATGGCCAGACATTCAGGACAAAGGGAACGAGTTTTATAGGGCAGGGTTATTTCATTCATCAGCCCAACTCATGTTTGCAAGTATTTTAATATTTCCGAAAGAACTTTAAAAGCAGAACAAAATTATGGGCTTCGGGTTTCGACAATAAACCCGTCCATCACGTATTTCTCGTCGAAGTATCTTCTAACGATTCTCTCAGCGAAAAACCTGGCCTTCTTGACGTCGAGGCCGAAATAGGAAAAGAATGTTTCGATCTGCTTTCTCGTCCTGAGCTGGTAGACGTTTTCCGCTGAGGACGTTATAATGAAGGGTGTATCGAATTTATTCACCACTTTTACCTCTTGCTTCAA
>CAZZIT010000129.1:0-1591 GCA_964654365.1 uncultured archaeon | reverse complement strand
GATTCCCTCATCCGCAAGAACCCTTGCATCACCCCTGATCTCAGCATCGATCGAATAGTTGCTGCTCAGCTCCTCGACCACACTTCGGATCTCGAATTCCTTCATTTCCCCTGCCTCGAGCTGTTTAACGACTTTGATTATATCTATGCCCCTTTCTAAGGATTTCTCCGCCTTTTCGAGAAACTCGGGTTCGTTTTCAACCCTGTAAAGCTCGAGAAAGCCCTTTACGCTTGTGAGGGCATTCATGAGATCGTGTCTCAAAACCCTGAGCAGGAATTTCAGCTCCTCTTCATCCTTCTCAATTCTTTCAAGCATTGAATTCATGCTTCTTGCCAGACTTTCGATTTCTTCGGTCCCTTCAAGCTCAATTCTGTCCTTTGTTTTTGCCTTTTTCGCGAATTCCTCGAGCTTCTCGATCTTTGAAACGATCTGCCTGTCAACCACAAAGACCGAGGCTATCATCATGAGGAAAGATATAAGCCCGAAAAATCCGATGGTAAAGAGCAGGTTGTTGAGATAGAAAGAATAGAGCGGATTTTCCTGCTCTATTCTCAGGAATGCTTTATTTCCAGTCAAATCCTCGAGCTCGAGGTAGCTCACGAGCTTTTCTCCGAATTCCCTTCCTCCAGCAATTGGAACGAGCTCCGCCTTCAATCCCAGCACGTCTCCAATCTCTCCAATTTCGTCTTGGTCCAGAATTCTACCCATCAAAATGTATCCTTTTGGCTCTCCACTTCCATCGCTCCTCTTAATCTGCTCAGAAGCTAAGATCAGAAGTGATCCGTTGAGCAGAAGATAACCAGACCTTCCAAACAGTTCTCTAAGGGTAAAGATGGGTGAAATTTCCATTTCATTCCATTCCGAATCGTAGAATTTCGCAAATACAACCTCTCCGTTCCTGTCCAAGAACACCATGAGGTTGATCCTTGCGTTCACGAAGGTCTCAAAGACTAAGTTCGATCTCACGTAATCCTCGCTTTTGCTTTCGATGAACTCGTATGTGTCATCCCAGAAAGCCCAGTCCCTGCATAGGGTTTCGAGCTCTCTTGTCGAAAGTTCGAGCATTTTCTTAAAAGCAATCTCCTTCTGCTCTGCCATGACTTCAAGGCTCTTTTCAAGATTTCCTCTCGTGACGCTAAACTCGAAGTAGCTTAGGGAAAGGAACAAGATCAGTGCCAGGGAAACACCAGCCAAGAGCATTAGCTCCCTGATCTTCATTGGCGCTCAATGAGCAAAGCGCTTAAAATATTTTTGTCTCAAAGAAAAAATTACACTGCTATAAGTTGGAGTTTTAAAATTAAAATAATTATAAAAGCCTGTAGGTGCGGAAGGCATCTGCTTCTCCGTTGTAAGCTCTTTTCGGTATTATCGCCCGACCGATTGCAGAAACCGCGAGGATCTTCGCAAGATCACCCGGTATAAAAGGAATGACGCCGATCGCCAAAAGGCCGTATATGTCGAGCGGATACATCAGGCTTAACCATAGAATGCCTAAGGTGTAGATGCAAAGATTCGCAAACAGCAGTATTGGGAAAAGCGTAACGAAATATCTCGCTCCGATGTACCTGTCGATCAAGAAGCCTACGAGAAA
>CAZZIT010000128.1:0-8702 GCA_964654365.1 uncultured archaeon | reverse complement strand
TCTCTCCGCTCGAGATCTCTCCGCAAATTGAACAATACCTTGTCTCAAGCCGAATTTCACTCCTCCCCACAAGCCCCCTAACAAAACTCTTTACAAATCCGGGCTTTTTCAGTTCAATATCGTAGACTATCTCCTTCCATTCTGGCCTCGGTGCATAGGGACACTCACCCGACTTGAAGGGCAGACCCTTAATTATCGCGTAGAGCATGTTCTCCCTCTCGCTCACTTCAAACAGCGGTCTTGCCCTCGCAACAACCTTTGCGTCAAAGGGCTCGATCCTTGGAATTAGCTTTTCAGCAAAAAACTGCTGACCTCCCGCAATGTTTTTCAGATAAAAGGAGACCAGATCTTCAGCCGTATGACCTGTTGCGACAACGTCAAAGTTGTTCTCTCTCGCAAATCTGTTCAGGATGTATCTCTTCGCAGTTCCGCAGACAGAACAGACTCTAACCCTGACATTCGGAATCGTAAAACCGTAATCCTTTAGCTCGACAACATTAAGCTCCGCAGAAAGACGTTTCGAGAGCTCCTCAACCTTTTCCCTCGATTCTTTCGAGTAGTCACCAATACCGAGATCGACGTAGAGCATTTCGAATTCGAAACCGAGCTCCCTAAGAACTGAAGCCATGGCAGAGCTGTCCTTTCCACCGGACACTGCGAGCAAGATTCTTTCGTCTTTTCTCAGAATTTTGTATTTCTTTATCGACCTTTCCACGAGTCTTCTGTAAAAATCAACGTAGCAGTCTTTGCAGAGCGATATCCTGTAAGCCCTCAAACTCGCAACAGCTCTCTCACCGCACTTCCTGCACTTCATAGCCCGATAAGCTTCAGGTTTGGCACTAGGATCATCATGGCCAGTGAGACGAAGATGAAGACAGCTAAGAACTTGGAAATGTTCATCGAAACCTTCTCCGCTTTTTCACCCAGTCTTCTGGAGAGAATTCCCGTGAGAATTTCATGGAAAATTCTCCCGCCATCGAGCGGAATAGCTGGCAGGCAGTTGAAGAGTCCGACCCAAAAGTTGATCCAGGCTGTCCAGAAAAGCGAGTTGAGCAACCAGAATACGTATGGCGGATTTTCAAAGAAGTTCTCCACTCCGGAGAATCCCTGAAACGCGAAGGGAAGAGAAATGAGGATCAGCCATCCAGCAGGTTCTTTTAATAAACTCGGAATTCCTTTGAGGCTCTGCACAAGTTCATTTGAGTTGTAAAAGTTTAAACCCCCAATGCATTCTAGCTGGCCGACGTAAACACCCATAAATGCCCTCCCGTCTCTGTCGGCAAGCGTGATGTTGAAAATCCTGAAATCCTTCACCTCCGGATCGTAGACCTCGACCGAGATAAGGTCTCCGGGCTTTTTTTTCTGCATCTCCCTGTAGAAGTCGGCAGGATTCGTTACTGCAACTCCGTCAATCTTCGTTATCATCATGCCCCCCTTTATTCCCGCAGCTTCGGCTGGGAAAGTTCTACCGTTCTCCCTGTAGAGACCCGTTATCTTCACGCCTTTAACCCCCAAGAATTCAATGGAAGACCTTCCTGTCCCGTTCTCCAGAACTGCAAAGTTCAGTTCAGGTCTAATCAGCGATTCAATTTTCCCAGTTACCTCGAAGCCATTAAGCTCCACCACCCGTCCTATGAAGTTTCCGCTGTCGTCAACCACGCTAACAGCAGGATTCAGCAAGGAGAGACAGCTGAAGAATGAAAAGAATGCGATAAAAGCCACGATGAAGTTGTTTACGGCAGCAATCGAAAAGACCCTTATCCTCGAAATCCTCCTCGTCTTCTTATCCAGAAGCTCGCCTTCATCTGGCTCCGCAAATGCCCCTATTGGAACCAACGCAAGAATGAGTCCGAGTGACTTAACTCTTATTCCTTCGACCCTGCAAAGAATTGCATGTCCGAACTCGTGGACCACAATCGCCACAATAAGCCCGATGAGTCCCCAGACAAGCGGAACGAATGGGTTAATTCCCGGAATCAGCAAGGCCGCCTGTGGGCTCGTGAGCTCAGACGGTTCGGGAGGCGATCTGAGCATGATGACGTCTGCCAAGATTACTAGCGCGAGCATGAAGAACATTCCGATGAGCACCGCAGAAAGACCGAGGTCGGCCGTTAGTCTCCAGAATCTCTTCGCCTTGGAGAGCTTTTCCACGGCATTAAGCCCTCTTTTAGTCCTGATCAGCAAAATCGGCCCGTAATTTCTCATTCCGTATTTTTCGAGAGTCCCCGCTCTGCCAAGTACCTCGAGAAGAGTCCAGTAAAGCAGAAAAAGGACTAAGAACCAGAGCATTGAGACGTATCAACTTGAAAGAATAAAAGGTTTTTCAAGTGTATTCCCTGAGGATTTCAACGAGAATTTCTCCACGACCGCCCGTTGGCTTCGCTATCGTTCTACCGCATATCAGACACTTCACAACAGTAGAGGGATGGTCGAAGATAACCTGTTCGTGCTCGCAGTCGGGGCACTTAACGCGAACGAATTTGCTCTTCTTCGGCATGCCCTCACCTCTCTATGAGCTCAAACCTCTTTGCCCTCCACGTGGGCCTCGTGTGTGCCTTCTTGCAGACGGTGCAGCGATACCTTATGTTCACTCTCTTCGTCGGCTTGTCACCGCCTGGAACCTTGCTGAACTTTCCGAGGTTTCCCACCTTCCCCCTTCTTCTCTTCTGCCTGTTGATCCACTTGAGCTTGCTCGGCTTACCCTTGCCCACTTTCTCCACCTCGTGGAGCGTGTGCTTCCTGCAAACCCTGCAGTATGTCATTACCTTCTTTGGATACTTCATTCATTTCACCTCGATCCTTTCAGCAATGCCGCTTTTTACGAGCACTTCGGCATTTTCAGCTGGTAGAGTAGCGACATCTTCCCTTCTCAATTTATATCTTTTTCCATCAACTCCAAGGATCTCAACGTCCTTCTTGATTCTGACGAGCATCCTCTCAAATTTTTCCTTCCTTGCCTCAAAAACCTTTTTCTGGAATTCCCTTATCTTCTCAACGAGATCCCGGAAAAATTCTCTCTCTAAGGGGCTCATGTTTTCCTCAATGAAACCAACTTCCTGCCCGCAAACCTCTGCCCATGCGGCGTTTATTATCTTCCCTGTTCTGAGCTCGAAAAGTCTCCGCTGCAGGCGCCTCAGCGTTTTAATCTCATCCTCGATTCTCTCGTTTTCACCTTTTTTTTCTTCAAGTTCCTCAATCTTGCTCCTTATTTTCTCATAAACGTTCTCCTCGATCTTTGTTAGCTGGGTTCGGTTTTTCTCGATGAGCGTCAGGAGCTCTTCAATCATAAGCTTCGATCTCTTTTAAAGCTTTAAACGTTACTTAAATTCGATGACTTGTATATTTCGTACATTAAAATTGCCGCCGCTGCCGAGAGATTGAGAGAACCCACTTTTCCAGTTCCCGGAATTTTCCCGATTTCATCACAAAGCTTCTTTAATCCTTTGGATATCCCCTTATCCTCACCACCGATAACCAATACCAGGGGAGGCTTCATCGAAATCTTTCTAACGTCATTTCCGTCAAGATCGGCTCCAAAGACGAAAAATCCCATTTCCTTGAGTTTTCTCACAGCATTCAGCAGATTTTCTTCACTCGCAATCTTCACGTGGAAAACGGCTCCTGCTGAAGCTCTAACGACGGCTTCCGTAACGTTCGCACTCCTCCTCCTCTTTATCACAACCCCAGCACACCCGAAGAACTCCGCACTTCTTATGCATGCCCCGAGGTTCTGCGGATCGCTTATGTTGTCGAGAACCAATATGAAGCTGTTGTCGCATAACGCTTTTTTTGCAAGCTCTTCGAGACTTGAAATGCTTACCGGGCTGATTTCTGCACAGATCTTCTCAGGTAAGCTTGTCCTGTAGACCGGAACGCCCATCTTTTTTGCAAGCTCGATTACCTCTCTTATCTTCGGATTCTCAGAGCTATAGTATACCTTCAAAACCCTTCCTGACTTCAGAGCTTCCAAAACGCTGTTGGCGCCACAGATCCTCATAGGATCACGGATTGTAGCTCCACCAACCGGCCCGGGATCATGCTTCTCACCCGGGTGTGAGAGGTGGAGCAATATCAGTTTTCATGGAAATTAAAAAACTTTGTGCTAAATTTAAAAACAGCAGTGTGTAACCAAAAAAGGTGGAGATCGAAACGCTGAAGCTTGAAACTCCGTTTGAAAAGCCCGATTTCGTTTATGTCTACTTTCTAAATTCTGAAGTCCTGGTCGACGGTGGATTCTGCTCCGCAGAACATGCAGAGAAAATTTCCGAATTTGAGCCAAAATTTGCGCTTATCACCCACCACCACATAGACCATGTGGGCTACCTGTTCTTTTCCGACATCGAGGCCTACCTTCACCCAATCGAAAGAGAACTAATTTACCTTTACGAAAAGCCGCACTTCTTCCTCGATAGACAGCTCGGAATCTGCGATATTTATGGGATTCCGAAGGAATACGTGAAGACGCTCGAGGTCATTTCCCTTCTAAGGCTGAAGCTTCAGGCGAGAGTTCATGAATTGAAGGAGAAGTTCGGAAGAATCAACGCTATCCACGTTCCAGGCCACACGGCTGGCCATATGTGCTTCCTAATCGACAACGCGCTTTTTTCGGGAGACGCAATTCTCAGTGACACAACTCCGAATCTGGGGCTTTATCTGGACTACCCCTATGGACTTGAGGACTATCTCATGGCCCTTCAGAGGCTGAAAGGCTTAGAAATAGAGGTCATATATCCAGCTCACGAGAGGAGGATAAACGACCCTCTGAGGAGAATCGAGGATTTAATAGAACATTACACGCGAAGAACTGAAGAGGTTCTCGAAATCCTTGGCGAGGAGCCAATGAGCGTGGAGAGCATAGCGAGGGAAATAAGGTGGAGCCAAGGGAAATACGAGAGCCTGAACCCATTCGACAGATACCTCGCAATACTCGAGACCTTGGCATACCTGAATTACCTCAAGAAGAAGGGGCTGGTCAGGGAACTCGGTACTCCCCTGAAGTTCATAAGGATCTCTCACGGCCAAATAGCAAATTCCTGAGCCTTTCTGACTCGGCCCAGGTTTTTTCGAAATCTTCAAGGAGGCCTATAACTTCATCTATGCATTCGATCGCTTTCTCAGCTGCTTCATCCTCGAGTTCCTCACGAAGCTCGCAGTAAGCCCTTGCAGCCGTCAGCATATTTCTTATCCTGTCCGTGAGATGTGCGATAAGCATTATGTTCTTCTCAAGCTGTTCCTGCAGTTTCTTTCTTTCCGTAATGTCTCTCGCTATTCCGTGGATGCCAACGATCTCTCCGTTTTTTATGAAGGGGTGGGAAACAGTCTCGAGCCAGACCTCCTTCCCATCTCTTGTTCTGCACAGCAGTTCATATGGCTTTGTGGGCTTCTTTGTCTCCAAAATCCACTTCAGTTTTTCCTCAACGACTCCGTGGTATTCTGGGACAATCACGTCCCAGACTTTAACTCTCCAACTTCTTTCATAGCCAAAAAGTTCAATGGCCTTTCTGTTAGTTTCTAAGAAATTTCCCTGCAGGTCGTGGATGAATAAAATGTCATTCGCGTTCTCCCAGAGATATTCATATTGTCTTAGCGCTTCTTCGCGTTCCTTAGTTCTTCTCCTGACTTCTCTGCCAAGTAAAATGTTCCCCAGCAATAGGGAGCAGATTATTATGGCACTACCCGCAATTAAGGGATACAACCAGCCCGGAACGACTTCGTACCTTAAGCCAAACCACTTTTCCATGGATCTGTAGTAAACGGAGTTACTGTTCGCCTTCATTTCCGCGAGGTGTCTGTCGATGATGGAAAGCAGTTCTCCGTTCTTCGAAGCGAATTTCAGGCTTATTGGCGAGAATATTATGCTCGTAATTTTAAGACCGTAATCCTCTGCGTAGAGAGAAGCATAGATCCTCGAGACAATTCCCGCGTCGGCCAGCTCCAATCTTACAGCTTCGAGCACATCCTTATAGTCCCCTTCTAATTCCAGAATTTCGCAGTTTAGCTCGAAGTCCTTTGAGAGTTTCTTGAAGCTCTCGGTGTACACGTCATGAGTAACCCCAGCGATTCTCAGATTCTCGAGCTGGAGAATTGAATCGTATCTCTCCTTCGCAACTATTAGCCCCCAGTTCGGGATAACGGTCTCATTCGTGAAGTTGAAGAACCTTAGCCTTTCTTCTGAATAGGCTATTGCGGTCATAAGGTCTATTTCTCCTCTTTCAAGCTTTCTCAGCAGATTGGGAAAGCTGTCGTAATCGTAAACGATTTTCCAGCCCTCCTTTTCCGCTATGTGCTCGAGGATATCTATGTAGAACCCCTCGTATCCTGAGTCAGACCTTCCGACTAGAGGTGGATTGTCGTATACGCCCACTTTGAGCTCGGCTGCAGATGCCTGAGCGGCGAGGAGCAGCAGAGCGAGGAGGGCGAGGTTTTTCACAGAGAATTTTCTCGTTTTCAAACTATATATAATTAACTTTCTGCCGGTCTCAAACCCGCAAAACGCTTAAAAAGTTCCGTTATCTCTACAATTATGGCCGAAATAACCGTTTACGGTCTCACAACCTGCCCGCACTGCAAGAGAACGATCGAATATTTAAAGATGGCAAAGGCAGACTTTGAGGTCGTCTGGGTAGACAAGCTTGAAGGAGAGGAGAAGAAGAGAGCAGTGGAGAAAATTTACAGCATCTCGAAGAGCTATTCGGTGCCGCTAATCGTGAAGGGTGAGAAGTGGGTGTTGGGTTTCAACAGAGATAAGATCGACGAGCTACTAAGGATGTGAATCCGATGGGCTCGGCCGGATTCGAACCGGCGATCTCCGCCGTGTAAGGGCGGTGTCATAACCCCTAGACCACGAGCCCCTCATGGAATTTGAGGGTTTGAATTTAAGAATTTTCTCGTGCCAAACTTTTAATGCTATCTGTAGGGAAAATCTTATTAACCTGACATATTGGCGGTATTGATGTCCTTGGCCGAGTTTCTGCAAGATAGAAGGACTTTATCGGCTGAGCTAAGGAGAAAGGAAACTGGGATTTTTCAATCATCCCCATCGCTGAGATCTGGAGCGTTGGGTTTTTCAATTCCTGAAGGTGAGTTCTCATGAAAGCCGTCATTCTGATGGGCTCAAAAGCTGATTTGGAGTACGGAAAGGAGATAGTGGAAAAGCTGAAGCTTTTTGGAATCGAAAGCGAGCTTAGAGTAGCCTCTGCTCACAAAACGCCAGAGCATGTGCTCGAAATTATCAGGGGTTATGAGAAGGAAGATGTGGTCTATGTTACGATAGCGGGAAGAAGCAATGCATTGAGCGGTTTTGTAGATGCGAACACTACCAAGCCCGTGATAGCTTCTCCTCCCTACAGCGAAAAATTTGCAGGGGCGGACATATTTTCCAGCATTCGGATGCCTTCTGGCGTTGCGCCTATGCTCGTGCTTGAGGCCGAGAATACAGCTTTGGCCGTTGCAAAGATCTTTGCCATCAAGAGCGAAAATGTTAGATTAGCTGTTGAGGAGTACCAGAGGAAGAAGAAGGAGGAAATATTAAAGGCTGACAGAGAGGTGACCTATGGGAAGCGTTAAGGATTTGATCGTGATTAAGAATCCAGACGGCGGACTTGGAGAGGGAATCTTCGAGTTCTCCAACCGATACAGCGTTTTTGATTACGGGGAAATGCCAGACAAGATCGAGGGAAAAGGAGCATCTCTTTGCCTTATCTCGGCCTATTTCTTTGAAAAGATTGAAGAGTCAGGGATAAAAACACATTACTTGGGCTTGATTGAGGATGATAAGGTTAAAAGGCTCGAAGAACTCGACTCGGCGACGAATAAAATGAGGGTCAAGCTTGTCCGAGTTCTCAGGCCTTCAGGAAGGGATTACTCGATATTTGAAAGGGAAAGGGCAAACTTTCTTATCCCCCTCGAGATAATCTACAGAAACAAGATTCCTGAGGGTTCTTCTCTTCTCAGGAGGATTGCAAGCGGTGAGGTAAAGCCCGAGGACTTCGGGCTTAAGGAAATAAAGCCAAACATGAAGCTTGAAAGGCCAATAGTGGACTTCAGCACGAAACTCGAAGATGTTGACAGGTATTTAAGCTATGAGGAAGCGAAAAAGATCGCTTCACTTAGCGATGAGGAATTTGAGGGGCTTAAGGAGATTGTGCTCAAGATTGATGACCTCATCACAGCCGAGGTTTCAAAGACAGGCTTGGAGAATGAAGATGGAAAAATAGAGCTCGCTTTCGATGAAGAAAGGAGATTTATGGTCGTGGATGCTGTCGGAACACCAGATGAGTGCCGATTTAGTTTCGAGGGATTTGAAGTCAGCAAGGAGTTCCTCAGAATTTACTACAGAAAGACCGAGTGGTATGAGAGAATAAAGGCATACAAGGGGAGGGAAAACTGGCGCGAGATAGTTGGCCCCCCTCCCAAGCTCGATCCTGAAGTTAAGGAGGCCGTTTCCGAGCTATACATGGCCCTCTGCAACGAGATAACCGGAAGGAAGTTCTTCGACGCCCCCAAGATTAGTTCGGTCGTTAGAAGGCTGAGGGAACTCTTATGAAGGCTGCATTGGCTTTGGAGGATGGAACTTATCTGGAAGGAGAGGCCTTTGGAGCCGAAAAAACCGCATTGGGGGAGATTGTATTCTGCACTTCAATGACTGGATACGTTGAAGCGCTCACGGATCCGAGCTACAAGGGTCAGATCCTGATGATGAC
>CAZZIT010000127.1:0-7296 GCA_964654365.1 uncultured archaeon | reverse complement strand
CTGCTCAATTTTGGCATAAACATCGAGAGGACCAGCCTTACAGCAAGAGACAAGCTCATCTCGATCGAATTTCTCGTTGACGTCGGCGATGCGGATCTTGCAAAGCTGAGGAGGGAGCTTTTGAAAGAGGGGGAAAAGCTGGGGCTCGACATTGTTGTCCAAGATTACGAATCAGCGTCAAGGGAAAAAAGGCTGATCGTGTTCGATCTGGACTCCACGCTGATCGAGGCAGAGATAATAGACGAGCTTGCGAGGGAGGCGGGAGTTGAGAGAGAAGTAAGGGAGCTGACAAGAAAGGCTATGAACGGAGAAATGAGCTTCAAGGAAGCCCTTATGGAAAGGGTGAAGCTCCTAAGGGGTCTACCAGTTGAAGTGCTCGAAAGGATCTACTCGAGGGTTGAGTTCACCGAGGGCGCCAAGGAGCTGATCTCCGCCCTGAAGAGGGCCGGATACAAGATAGCGGTTGTGAGTGGCAGCTTCACCTATTTCACGAACAGAATAAAGGAGGAGCTCGGACTGGATTACGCGTTCGGCAACGAGCTCGAAATCGTTGATGGAAAGCTCACCGGAAACGTTGTCGGAAAAATAATAGACGCTGAGGAGAAAGCGAGAATTGTGGAGGAGATAGCAAAAAGGGAGGGAATAAGGATTGAAAACGTCGTTGCAGTTGGCGACGGGGCGAACGACAGAATCATGATCGAAAAAGCTGGACTTGGAATCGCTTTCAATGCAAAGGAAGTTCTCAAGGACATCGCCGATGGAAACATATCCAAGAGCAACCTCATTGGCTTAGCAGGCGTTCTGAAGTTGCCCTCGGAGTTCACAAAAAGGTTATGAAATTAATTCTCGGAATTTACCTTCTCACACTGACAATAAAGCTTTTTGCATACCTCTTCACCGGAATCTACGCCATTCTTGCAGATGCCATGCACTCCCTCGTCGACATTCTGCTCTTACTGATTCTGGCAACAGCTTCAAAGGCCTCGAGAAGGGCTGCTGATCGCCGCCACCCGATGGGACACGGTCTAATAAAGAACGTTGCTTCTCTTGCCATCTCAGTCGCCTTCATAACAGTTTTAGCATTCGAGCTACTCAAAGAGGGGATAAACAGGATATTAAATCCAGAAGAAAGCTATTTAAACCCCGAAATCGCCCTATATGCGGAGCTACTCGTTCTTTTCCTTCTCCTGCTCGCAACCACCATTTACTTGAGGAGGGAGGGCATCGTGAGCAGAACTGTGATGTTTGAAAGCCTTAACGATTCGCTCTCCACATTAGCAGCACTCCTGGGCATTATCTTCATCTCCATGGGATACACGAGCTTTGACGGCATTGCAACGATGGCAATAGCAATACTAATAGCAATTAACTCGATCAGACTATTTCTCGAGAATGCAAGGTTTCTAATCGGTTTATCACCACCAGAAGAGTTCTACAGCGAAGTGGAGAAATTCTGTCAGAGAGAGGGGATTAAAGGTGTGCACGACATGGTTGCAACCTACATCGATGAGGGGGCGATCCATCTGGACATGCATGTAACGGTCGACGGTGGCATGAGCGTTGAAATGGCGGAAAAACTAATTGAAGACCTTGCAAATGACCTCAGAAAAAGGTTTCCAGAAATAAAGCACATTTCCATTCATCTCTGCCCACATCTCGGCGAAAAAAGGAAGTTTTACTGAAGAACAAGACCTATCAGAAAGAAGAGAACATCGCCAATAAACAAGGCGACGGAGTAGCCGAAGGTTATGAAAATTATGAAGGGCAGGGCTGGCGTAACCCAGATACTTTTCAAGCCAGATTCTTTAAGCCTCGAAATAATTTCTTCACTCGGCTCCACCGCCCTTCTAACCCTCCTAAGCCTTCCCCTCTCGTCTAAGAACTCGAATAGGTTGTGAAAGCGAATTTTTTCAACGGGAATTCTGTAACCAGCAATGTAGTAAAGAGGAGTCCTAAAAAAACCACGAAAGCCTTCAACTAAGAGATTCCTGAAAAGAAGAACGAGCATGAGCAAGGGAGCAAATATGACGGAGTTTGCAAGAACTGAAAAGGCGAAGATCCCAAAGCCATTGTTTAAAATCGGGAATAATCCGAGATCGGGGTAGAATGGAAATAGAACGGCGAGGCACATCAGGGCCTTCGCATCTGCTCCCCCGTATGCGTTGATTCGGTAAAGGAAGTAGGAAAGAAGAAAGACAAAGACAGAACCGAAAAAGGCAAATGGAAGCAGAATTATGCTTGAAATTGAAACTTCATAAATCTGAAGTGCGGTGAAAGGAAATGCGAATGCCAGCATCAACTTCCAGACCCTGTTCGGCACGATTCTGCTTTTGAGATCCAAGTGGCAGGCATAAAGAAGAAAGAAGAATACGATAAAAACCTTAGCCAGTTCTAAAAAGTTCATAGAGATCCGAAAGGATTGCAGTTGCCGTTTCGTACTTTCCTGCCCCTCTCCCAGCGACGAATATGTCTCCTGCAGTATCCGTTCTTATCATCGCTGCGTTCATCGTTCCCTTAATCGCAAGAGGGCTGTTCAGCGGCACGAGCCTTGGAGAGACCCTCAAACTTTTTCTGCTAGCCTCCGCGATAAGTCTGATCGTGTATCCCTTCTGCATCGCAACGGCGAAAGCCTGTGGCGTGATGTCAGTTATTCCTACGATTTCGATGTCTTCAAACCTTGCGGGAATGCCGATAGTGTTTGCGAGGATCACGAGCTTTATGCCAGCATCGATTCCCTCAACATCGGCCTTGGGATTCGCTTCTGCGATCCCCATTTCCTTTGCCTCGCTCAGGATCTGGCTGTAAGGGAGCTTTTCCTCTTCCATCCTCGTAAGAATGTAGTTGCAGGTGCCGTTTAGAATTCCGCGAACACCAAGAATTTCACATAGGGCAAGGTAGCTGTTCAGCAGCCGTATAATTGGCATCACGCCCCCCACCGTAGCCTCGTACATCAGCCTTGCACCGTTGCTCTCGGCAAGTTTCATCAGGCCCTGGAAGTCGACTGCGATGCTCTTATTGCTCGTTATCACACTCGCCCCCTTTTTCAGGGCTGTTCTCATATACTCAATTCCGCTTTCGTCAAGCTTCGTCGTTGTAACCTCTATCATCACATCGTAGTCCTCCTCTTCTGCAATTTCCTTTGCACTCCTGTCGCCTGGAAGCCTTCCAGTTTTTCTCCTGAACTCTATCGCTTCCTCAAGCTTGAAGTCGCCCCATATTGAGCCAGTTAGATCGGCAATTGCCACTACCTTAAAATCGCCTATTTTCTTCTCGATCTCCGCTCTTTTTGCGACCAAAAACTCTGCAACCCCCTGTCCAACCGTTCCAAAACCTATGATAGCGATCTTCATATCACGTCGTTTATGGGCTCTATTACCAAGATCCCCTTCTCCCTGCAGGTCTCCCTCAACCTCCTCAGGGCCATCTCCAACGCTTCTTCGCTCTTTGCCGTAATTGTAATCATTGCTGTTGACGGCTCTTCTCGCTCTGGCATCGTGACGTTCAGTTCCACGCATTCAGCGTCGCTGCTGTCAACCCTCTTTATCGTATCGCTCAAATCCGTGTGAATTACATGCCCTACGAGGAGAATGGAGACGACCGCAGTTCTGAGCTTTCCGAACTGCCTTATCAGGAAGTCCCTCTGAAGTTCCTCAATTATCTTCTCAGCCTTCTTCGATTCTGCCGTAAACGAGATCTCCACGGGAATTCTGTTCAAAGGTGTCCTCTTTCCTCTCTGGTGGAATATACCTACAATATTTCCCCCGTTCCTTGCAATTGGCTCAAGAACCCTTAAAAGCTGACCCGGCTTATCCTCGAGCTCTACGATAAGTGTGAAGAGCTCACTCATAGATCGGCGTCCCTTCTGTCCTTGTAACTTTTTCGAACTCTTCCATGATCTGCTTCGTTATCTTTCCAGGCCTTCCGTCCCCAATTACTCTCCCATCAATCTCAACAATTGGAGCGACCTCTGCAGCCGTTCCTGTGACGAAGACCTCATCTGCCGTGTAAAGGTCGTAAAGGCCGAGATTTGCCTCGCAGAATGGAATCCCCAGGCGCTGGATTATCTCTATTACGACTTCCCTCGTTATGCCGCGAAGATTGTTGATCGTCGGCGGAGTCGTTATTTTTCCGCGCTTCACGACGAATATGTTATCCCCGCTCCCTTCAGAAACGTAGCCATTCCTGTCAAGGAATATCGCCTCGTCTCCGCCCTTCACGTTCGCCTCAATCTTTGCAAGGACGTTGTTCAGGTAGTTCAGCGACTTTATGTTTGGAGGCAGAGCGTCGAAGGAATTTCTGCGCACTGCAACAGTTACCGCCTTAAGTCCCCTCGAATAAAGGTCTCCGTAAAGCTTTCCCCAGGGCTTTGTGATCACTATTACTGTCGGTTTCTTGCATTTTCTCGGATCTAAGCCGAGATCTCCAACTCCACGAGATACGATCGGCCTTATGTATGCGTCCCTCAGCCCGTTTCTCCTCAGAGTCTCGAGGATAACATTCTCGAACTCCTCTTTCGAGAGGGGAATTTCGAGGTTGATCGCCCTTGCAGAATCGTAGAGTCTATCTATATGCTCTCTCAGCCTGAAAACCCTGCCATCGTAGGCCCTTATTCCCTCGAATACGCCGTCGCCGTAAAGAAAGCCATGATCGAAAACGCTGATCTTCGCCTCACTTTCGGGGACAAACCTACCGTCTATGTATACCAGTAGCTCCATCAGGCTTCCGTAGCCTTCAGCTTAAAAATTGTTTCCATTTTAAGGTCGAAAAATTTTATAAAAATTACCTTTCATCTACGGGGATGTATTTCTTCTCCACCTCTCCGGTATACTTCGCTCTCGGTCTTATCAGCCTGTTGTTCTCGTACTGCTCGATTATGTGTGCCAGCCAGCCGCTGATGCGGCCCATGGCGAATATGTTCACGAACAAATCGTCGGGAATCCCAAGATTTGCGTAGACGCTTGCAGAATAGAAATCGACGTTTGGAAGCAGTTTCTTGTACTTGTATGCATTCTCTGCAATAGCTTCGCTTATCTCAAGCCAAATCGGGTTTCCATTTTTCGACAGCTCTCTTGCCAGCTCTCTGAGTATTGGGGCTCTTGGATCGATTACATGCTTGTAAATCCTGTGACCAAAGCCCATCAGCTTCTCGCCTTTCTCGAGTTTCTTCTTAACGTATTCTTCAGCCCTTCTCGGGGTTGCAACCTCCCTCAGCATCTTCATCACTTCCTGGGCCGCTCCACCGTGCAGCGGACCCATCAGTGTCCCTGTAGCGGCGACGACGCATGCATACATGTCAGCCAGCGTCGAAGCTGCAACCCTTGCCGCGAATGTTGAGGCATTCAGTTCGTGCTCCGCGTGAAGAATTAGATCCGCATCCAATGCCTTTTCAGCAACTCTCGAGGGCTCAAGACCGTTCATCATGTAAAGGAAGTTCGCTGCATGGCTGAGCTCGAGTGTTGGAGGGATTAGGTTTTTGCCAAGCCTAATGCGGTGGTAGTATGCAACGATTGTTGGAAACTTCGCTATCAGGTTCTTCGCCTTCTCAAGATTCTCCTCTCTCGTCTTAACGTCCTTCGCTCTGTCAAGTGAGCCCAGATAGCTCGTTGCAGTTCTGAGCACAACCATAGGATGGGTGTACTGTGGAAGGTGCGTCAGCAATCCGATGATCTGCGGCGGCAACTCCCTTCTTTCGGCCAGCTCGATCTTGAAGTCCTGAAGTTCGTATTTCTTCGGCAGCTCTCCGTAGAGCAGAAGGTATGCGACCTCTTCGTATGTGGAATTTTTTGCCAAGTCCCTTATATCGTAACCCCTGTATTCGAGGATGGCTCTATCCCCAACAAGCTCTATTCTCGAAATCTTACTCTCGCAGGCTATCACATCCTGCAACCCCTCCAAAACCTCTACCATTTTTCTCACCTCGACTTACCATAAACTTCCAGTATCATACCCGAAACAACTATCGGTGCCTCAGCTCTTGCAACCTCAATCGCGTTGTCCAGCTTCCACTCCTTCTCGGCGTATATCGTGATCAGCGGATCTCCAGCCTTAACGACGTCTCCCCTTTTCTTGTGGATGTAAACTCCAGCTCCCTTATCCTTTGGAGCTCCCGCTGATCTCGCAATTCTGACTATCGATTTATTTCTCACTGCAACCACTGCTCCCTCAAACCTCGACGTGAGTGTGAATGTCTTGTCGCCTATTGGGATGTCTTCGGCCCTGATTTTCTCATCCCCTCCCTGCGCCGCTATGATCTCCCTGAACTTTTCAAGGGTCTTACCGCTTTCAAAGATCTTTTTCGCATAGCTGTAGCCGTCTGTCGCGATTCCTGTCATCTCAAACAGAAGTCCAGCGATTCCGAGCGACTTCTCAAGAAGGCTCGAAGAACCTCTTCGATCCTCCATTGCCTTCAATGCCTCCTTTGCCTCCAAAGCGGGACCAACCGCTCTGCCAATGGGCTGCCCGCCGTAGGTGAGTGCGCAGACTACTTCAAGCCCGAGCCTTTTTCCAAGCTCGATGAAGTCACTGGCAAGGGCCCTCGCCATTTCTCCACTCTCAATCTTTGCCCCTTCACCGTATGGTATGTCGATCACGACGTGCTTCGCCCCTATGGCCCCTTTCTTGGCCATAACACTCGCAAGAAGCTGGGGCCTCGGATCCAAAGAGAGGGGGTGCTCTACCCTTATTATCCTGTCATCCGCCGGAGCGATGTTTGTTGCCCCTCCCCAGGCTATAACTCCCCCGACTTTTTCAGTGATCTCCCTGATCTCCTCGATGCTCAGATTCACGTCAGCGAGCACTTCCATCGTGTCTGCAGTTCCGCTTGCTGAAGTTATCGCCCTGCTTGCTGTCTTTGGAATTAAAAGACCTGCAGAAGCCACGGTTGGAACAATTATGAGCGAGATTTTGTTCCCCGGAACACCCCCTATGCTGTGCTTGTCCACCACTGTCCCCCTATCGAAGTGAAGTCTTTCTCCGCTCTCGATCATCGCCCTCGTAAGCCATTCAATTTCATCGAAATCCATGCCGCGGAGCATCGAGGAGATCACGAAAGAAGCTATTTCGATGTCGCTCAAGGCGTTGTTGACGATGTCGAAGACTATCGCCCTTATTTCGTCCTGTTGCAGTTTTTTACCACCTATTTTCTTCTTGATGTACTCCACGCTCTTTGGCTTTCTTGCCGGGATTACTTCGACCTCTTTATCTGTCTCAAGATCGAGCTCCTTCAAAACAAAATCCGTTATCCCAAGATAGCCCTGCGGAACGATTTCCTTTGCAATCTGAACCGTGAAAATCCCC